>DATBBR010000111.1 GCA_036270875.1 Acidimicrobiales bacterium | reverse complement strand
CCTTGAAGTTCATCGAGGCCAACTGGAAGCTGAGCCCGCTGTCGCCACCCCAGGACGGCCAGAGCGGTGGCGGCTCAGGTCAGAGCTCCCAGGCGCACTGACGACGCCTTCCGCGCCCTCCGCCGTCGAGCATCCATCGCGCCGGAGCGGGTGATGCTCGGCAACCTCGGTGTTCCACCTTACGTCGAAAAGCTCTGACGCTTTCGACGTAAGGTGGAACAGAGGAACAACGGAGGGCCGCCCTCCGGGAGGTCACACTCCGGGAGGTCACCCTCCGGGGGGGTCAACCTTCCGGAGACCGTTTGCGGGCTCGGCTGGGCGCGACCCGTGGCGGCTCGCCCGGCATCTTCGGGTACACGGGTGGCCACGGCGCATCAGGGATCCCCGCCGCCCGGTCTCGCTCGTGCAGCACGAGCAAAGGCTCCAGGGACTGCGGGTGGGAGGCCATGTCGGCCCACGGATCACCCCGCTCGGCTAACCGGGGTGGCACGGTGGCGATCGTCAGCTCGTCCGGCACGATCCCGTCGAGCTCATCCCAGCCGAACGGCGTCGACACCTGGGCGCCCGGCCGGGCCCGTACCGACCAGGCGCCGAAGATCGTCTTGTGGGGGGCATTCTGGTTGAAGTCGATGAACACCCGCCGGCCTCGCTCCTCCTTCCACCAGGCGGCCGTGATCAGCTCGGGTCGCCGGCGCTCGAGCTCCCGGGCGACCGCTACGGCGGCGGAGCGGGCCTCGTAGGAGCTCCAGCGGGGCTGGAGGCGCACGTAGACGTGGATGCCCCGGTTGCCTGTGGTCTTTGGCAGGCCCACCACACCCACCTCGTCGAGCAGGGCGGCGACCTCGTGGGCAGCCTCCTGGAGCATCGGAAAGGTGACTCCGGGACTGGGATCCAGGTCCAGGCGCAGCTCGTCGGCGTGCTCGGGATCGGCTGCCTTCGTTGGCCAGACGTGGAACCCGAGGCAGGCCATGTTCACCGCCCACAGCACGTGAGCCAGGTCGGCGGCCACCAGTGCCACCGACGTGGTGCCGTTCGGGGTGGAGACGACGCTCGTCTCGAGCCACTCGGGCCGGTTCTCGGGGACCCGCTTCTGGAAGAACGACGATCCCCCAGCGCCGTTCGGAAAGCGCTGGAGGAGCACCGGGCGGCCACCGATCGCCGCCAGCAGGGGTCCTGAGACCGCCTGGTAGTAGCGGACGAGGTCGAGCTTGGTGTCGCCTCGCTCGGCGAAGAACACCCTGTCGGGGTGGGTGATGGTCAGCTCACGGCCGGCAGCGTCGACTACAACCCCCGCCCCGTCGTCCGATGTCGTTGCCTTCCCCACCCTCCAAACCTACCGCCGGCTCGCCTATCGTCGCCTTCACGGCGGCGCCATGTCCGTTGGGGATTACGCAACGGCCCAAGTAGGGTTCTCTGGGTCGTGGCGCGTCTCCGGATGAACCCGAAGATCAGCGTGAGTGTTGTCTACGTGTCGGCCCTGTTCATGGCCATCATGGACATCACGATCGTGAACGTGGCCTTGCCGACGCTGGGCAGAGAGTTCCACGTGCGGCCGGCGGGCGTCGAGGCGGTCGTGGTCGCCTTCCTCGTCAGCCTCGCCGTCTTCATTCCGGCCTCGGGGTGGCTCGGCGACCGCTTCGGGACCAAGCGGGTCATGTTGACTGCCATCGTCATCTTCACTGGCGCGTCCGTGCTGTGCGGTTTCGCCCAGAGCCTGAGCCAGCTCGTGCTGTTTCGCATTCTGCAAGGCGCCGGAGGCGGGATGCTGACCCCAGTGGGCATGGCCATGCTGTACCGGACGTTTGCGCCCCACGAGCGGATTCGGGCGTCGCGCATCCTCGTGACCCCCACGGCCTTGGCGCCCGCCCTCGGACCTGTCGTCGGCGGGTTCCTGGTAACCGAGCTGTCCTGGCGGTGGGTTTTCTTCGTGAACGTGCCCATCGGGCTGTTCGCGCTGGCGTTTGGGCTCCTCGCTCTGGACGAGCATCGTGAGGCGGAGCCCGGGCGGTTCGACCTGGCTGGCTTCGTCCTGTCGGGAGCGGGGCTGGCGTCGGTCATGTACTCGGTGAGCGAGGGTCCGTTCAGAGGTTGGGGCACCGCCTTGATCGTCGGCACCGGCCTGGCCGGGGCGGCGCTGCTCGCTGCCATGGTGGTTGTCGAGCTTGGACGCAGGGAACCGATGGTCGATCTCCGTCTGTTCGTTGACCGGCTGTTTCGCACCACGACGGCGGTGTTCTTCGTGGCCGTGGCTGCCTTCCTCGGCACCTTGTTCGTCGTCGCTCTCTTCTTCCAGGACGGGCTCGGCGCCTCCCCCCTGTTGTCGGGGCTCAGCACCTTCCCGGAGGCCCTCGGGGTCATGCTCGGTGCGCAAGTCGCCACCCGCCTCTACCCGAGGATCGGGCCGCGCCGGATCATCGCCTCGGGGCTCGCCGGCGTCGCCCTCTTGATCGCACTCATGTCGTTGATCGGCGCGGGTGCGTACAGCCTCTGGGAGATGCGGGTGCTCATGTTCGTGCTGGGCTACGCCATGGCACACGTGTTCGTACCGTCGCAGGCCGCCGCCTTCGCGACCATCAGTAGCTCCTCGACCGGACGGGCGTCCACGCTGTTCAACGCCAATCGGCAGCTCGGTGGTGCGGTCGGCGTGGCCGTGCTCAGCACCATCCTGGCGACCGTCGGCCTCGTCAAGCGCGACGGCGCCGCGGTCGTTCCCAACCTGACGGCCTACCACTTGGCCTTCGCCACCGCCGCAGTGATCGCGTTGATCGGAGCGGTTGGTGCGCTGGCCATCAAGGACAGCGACGCGGCACCCAGCATGCGCAAGCCAGATGACACCGGCGAGGCTGCCGTGGCGCTCGAGCGGGAGCCGGCGCCGACCTGAGCCCACAGACCGCCCAGCCGGGCGCAGCCGCGCCCGACGTCAGCGGTTCAGCCAGATCTCACTTGGGCTGATCACTCCCCGGCTCATGGGTTGGGCCTTGCCGCCCGCCGGGAGGGTCGCGCCGGCGAAGTTCTGGACCTGGCGCTGGGCGGCGACCATCCAGATGGCGCGGTTCGTCCACAGGTACGGCAGCTCGGCCGCGAAGGTCCGGGCCAGGGCTCGATAGGCGGCGGTCCTGACCCTGGCGTCGCCGCTGGACCGGCCCGCATCGAGGGCCTGCTGGACCTGCGGGCTCCGGTTGCGGGCGAAGTTGAGACCTGGCTGGCCGACCGGCGCGGCTGTCTCGGCAGTCCACGAGGTGTAGTTGAGGTCGGGGTCGGCCGCGGCGAACTGGCGCCAGGTGCAGGCCTGAAAACTGCCCTGAAGGGCGCGGGGAACGAGCTGGGCGCGGTCGACCTGGACGACCTGACACTGCACGCCGGCCTTCTCCCACATGCCGCGGATCAGCCGACCGAGCTGTCTGCCCTTCGAGGAGCTCTCCGTGACCAGCTGCACGGAGACCGGGCCCTTGTCTTGCTGGTACTGGGCGACCAGGGCCTTGGCCTTGTCGAGGTCGAACCAGGCGTAACCCGTGGACGAGTGGTACGCAGTCCCCCTCGCGAAGGGGCCGAAAGACTTGGGGGGGATGCCGTTGCGAACGTTGTTGATGATCCGCTGCTTGTCGATGGCGTGGGCCAACGCCAGGCGCACCCGGCCGTCGTCGGTCGGCGGCACCGCGGTGTTGAGCAGCACGAAGTCCATGTCGGGCTCCGTGCTGGCGTGTGCGTCGTCGATCGTGACCCAGCTGGGGTCGCCTCGGAGGTTGGAGATGTTCTGTGTGTCGGAGCTGTGCATCATGTCGACTTGTCCGGACGTGAAGCGGTCCTCCCGCGACTGTTGGTCGATGATGGGCTCGTACTGGATCTTGTCGAGGTACGGCAGTCCCTGCCGCCAATAGCCGGAGTTGCGGGTGGCCGTGAAGACGTCGCCGGGCGCCCAGCGTTCGAACACGAACGGCCCCGTCCCCACCGGTCTGTGATCGGCGTCGCCCGCGAGGAGGGTCCTGGGCTCCACGACGACGCCGGCCTGGCCGGTCAGGTGGAAGGGAAAAGGGGCCCACGGGGAGCGCATCGACACCACGACTGTCAGGGGGTCGACCACATCGACCGCACCGATCGTGGCGAGAGTGGGAGCGATCAGCGGGGCGGTGCGGAGAGCATCGAGGTTGGTCTTCACAGCCGTCGCCGTCAGCGGGCTGCCGTCATGGAAGGCCACGTCCCGCCGGACCGTGATTGCCCACCTGGTGTAGTCGGCGTTGGCCGTGATCGACTGCGCGAGATAGGGCCTGACAGCCCCGCTCGCATCCACTGCGGCAAGGTTGTCGTAGACCGCGCGCGCGCTCAGCAGGCTGGCGACGCCCCAGAGCTCCCGGGTGGGGTCGAATCCCTCGATATCGGTCTCGGTCGCAAAGCTGAGCGTGCCGCCCCGCCGTGGCGTGCCCTGGGAGACGCCGGCGCTGCTGGCCGAGCTGGATTGGGGTCCGAGGCCACACGCGGCGAGGGCGGCGGACGCGCTGCCCAGGAGCGCGAGGCCGCCACCGGTCCTGACACTCCGGGCGATGAACGTGCGACGGTCGAAGGGCTCGGACAAGGTCGGTGTCATCCTGCGGGGTGAATCGGCACGGCGGCGTGTCAGCTGGTGGCCACCTCTCGGGCGGCGCGGCTGGCGCCAGCGCCCGTCCGACCCACCTGGACCTCCGCCCGCCCGAGTCTCAGGCCCCGCTGGCCTCCAGCTGCATCCGGTCGTACTCCGCCCCGGTGTCCTCCCACTCCTCGTATTCGAGCACGCCGAGCTCGCCGAAGCGGCGTCGCAGCCAGCCCTCGCCGGCGTCGAGCAGGCCCAGCTTCTTGAGGTTGGGAACGATCTTCGAGAACAAGACCTTGCGAAACTCGCGCTGCACCGGCGAGTCGAGCATGACCTGGCAGCACTCCCTCACCGGGAGGCCGACCGACTCCCACACCTCCTGGCCGAGGAAGCGGTCTCTCATGCGGACAGCCGCCTCGTAGCAGAACTCCTGGCGCTCGCGGATCTCGGCCGCACCCAGCTCGGCGTAGGCCTCCTTCAGCGAGAGCACGCCGAAGGCCACGTGGCGCGCCTCGTCGGCCATCACATAGCGGGTGATCTGCTTGAGGAGGGGGTCGATCGAGTAGGTGTACTGGAACCCGAAGGCGGCCAGGGCCAGCCCCTCGATCATGATCTGCATCCCCAGGTAGGTCATGTCCCAGCGGGGGTCGCCCGCGACGTCGTCGAGCAGGCTCCGCAGGTGGAGGTTGATGGGGAACTCGAGGCCGAGCTTCTCCTTCAGGTACTTGCCGTACACCTCGACGTGGCGGGCCTCGTCCATGACCTGAGTCGCGGCGTAGTACTTGGCGTCGATCCAGGGGACCGTCTCCACGATCTGCGCCGTGCAGATCAGCGCGCCCTGCTCACCGTGCATGAACTGCGACAGCGTCCAAGCCTGCTGGGCCGCTCCGATGTCGTACCACTCCTCCTCGGACAGACGCTCGAAAACCGTGCCGGCACGGTCGATGTTGAGCGTCGTCATCAGGGGGTTCGTCGGGTCCCGGGCGATCTTCGCCGGGTCGACGTCGATGTCCCAGTCGATATCGGTCGAGACGTTCCACATCGACGTCTTGGCCTTCTCGTACAGCTTGGCCAGCTGGGGCCGGGACCGGTCGTAGTCCCAGGTGAAGCACACCTCGGGCGCGGACCGCACCACGTGGATGGCGTCGTGCTGCTCGGCCGCCCCGACGGTCTCCGCCAGCTCGTCGATGGTGCCCGAGCGCACCTCGTCCTCCGTGGACATGCTCCGACCTCCTTGGCCCGACACCCAGAGACTAGGCCACGGCGCCCCAGCGGTCCGGTCGGCGCCCCGCGGTCAGCCCCCGGTCGAGTGACCGACCACCGAGTTGATGTAGGTGAGCATGGGCCGACCGCCGCCCGAGCCGCCGACCGGCCAGAACCCGATCTCCAGGTGCGGGCCACTCGAGATGCCCACGATGCCGTAGCCCACGATGGAGATCTGCTGGCCGGCGACCACCTGGTCCCCGACGTGGACGAGGTCTGCCCCCGAATGGCCGTAGTAGACGGTCCTGCCCGCCAGCGCACCCGAGGTGATCCGCAGTACGGGGGCGTTCGGTCCGAAGCCGCCGATGCCCTCCTGGATGATGGTGCCGGGGCCCATGGCGTAGAGCGGTGTGCCGCCGGGGGCGGAGTAGTCGACGCCATTGTCGACCGAGCCGTTCTTCAGGTACTGGAGCGGCAATGGCAGCGCCGAGCCGCTGGCGCTGGTCGCCGCCGCGGACGGCGCAGGCCACTTGCGAGCGGTGGTGGTCGTGGTGGCGAGCGTCGGCGGGGGAGCGGGGGCCGGGATTGTCGTCGTCGGTGCTGGTGCCGGTGCCGTGAGGGGAGGACCTCCCAACGCCGACGGTGACGGAGCGGTGGTCGCGGAATGCCGGACATCCCGGCCGCTCGCCAGGCGCAGGGAGGCGGGGT
This sequence comes from Acidimicrobiales bacterium, assembly GCA_036270875.1. Taxonomy (NCBI): domain Bacteria; kingdom Bacillati; phylum Actinomycetota; class Acidimicrobiia; order Acidimicrobiales; species Acidimicrobiales bacterium. Next base: position 3,500 of record DATBBR010000111.1, on the reverse strand, counting down.
GGGGCATGACGCCGACGGCGACGCTGGCGCCGATCGCCGTCAGGGCGGCCGAGTAGCTGAGCAGCCCCTTGCGGAGGATCGAGTGCGGCGATGCGCCCGCTCCCGGCGCCGAGGTCAGGCGGGCGGCGGTCCGGCGGGCAATCACGTGGCGCAGCCGGCGCTCGATGGGAAGCGACCTGGCGTCGGCAGCCACGGCGAGTCGGGCTGCGGCCCGCACGAGGCTGGACCGAGAATCGGTGGCCCGCTCGACGATCTCGGCCGGTCCGGGCCGGATTCCATCGATGAGCTGGGCTGATCCGGGTCGAGCAGCGTCAGTCACCGAGTGCGCCCCGCTCTGCCGGGCCCAGTCGTAGAGGCTGTCGCTCACCGGCGCCAGGGGACCCCGTGACCGAAGCGCCCCCCCGGCGTCAGCAAGAGCATGCCTCGCACGGGCCCTCGATTCTGCGCCCGAGGACCGTTGTCCTGCCTCGTCAGCCTGCTACTGGGGAGTTGTTTCGCGGTCAGCGCCAGATGGGCACCCGGCCGTGACCGGCTACGGCTCGCTGCTATCGGTCGCGCGCCCAGTCAGTCCTGTAGCCGGCGGGACAGCGGTAGCCCGAACCACAGCCACGTCACCACGCCGGCGAAGGCGCCGGCCACGCCGGCGCCGACGCCGCTGCTGTAGACCACGCTGGTGATCAGATAAATGACGGCGGAGATGCTGAGGGCCAGGAAGCTGATGCCAATGATGGCCAGGCGATTGGACGTCTCCAGCATGCGCGCCTTGTCGTGCTGGCGCCAACGGAGCCGGTGGTATGAGGACGGCGCGATCAGGAAGGTCGTCGCCAATGCGGTGGTGAGGACGGCGAGAAAGTAGATGTCGCGCTGGATGGCGTCGAGGCTCGAGAAGTGCTGTGTGAAGGGAAGGGTCAGCAGGAAGGCGAGCAGGACCTGGACCCCGGGAAGGCCCACCCGGAGCTCGTTGAGCAGCTCGATGAGCTGCCGGTGGTGGCGCGCAGTGGGGTCCTCCTGCGCCCCCGTCACCGGAGAGCGGGCGCCGCCGCCGCTGTCGCCCCCGGCTCCGCCGGGAGAGGCGCCGAGGTCGCTCATCAGCAGATACTGCGCCCCTGGACCCGACCGTGCAAGGCCGTCAGGGTGGCGGCGCTGGATCGGATGTCGGCGTGCTCGTGTCGACAGGCGTGTCACACCAGACTGTCGACCTTCCAGGCCTTGTTCGACACCACCGCGCTCACGGTGGTCGACACCGACGACCCGCTGGGGCGGGTCCTCGTGGCCCGCACGTCGGCCTGGTTGCCGTGGGTCACGACCGAGTCGACGTGGATCTTGTTGTCCCGATAGCGTCGCGAGAGCTGGGTGACCAAGGGGCACACCCCCGCCTTCCCCTGGAGCTGGCCCTGCAGTCGGCTCGACAGCTGGGCGTAGGAGGCGTCGCAGTTGTTGGCCTGGATGTCGGAGAAGAGCGCCGTGACGACGCCCGCCGGGCTCGAGCTGACCGAGCTGCCGCCTCCACATGCGGCGGCGCCCGCGATCAGGGCAACGGACGCGGCAACGCCAGCCCCCCCGAGTCGCCGCACGGCGCGCCCAATCACCGACCTACCTCCCGAACCACCAAGCACCCGCCCTCCGCAGTGTATGCCACTGCCTCGCTCAGGGCTCGAGGAGCTGTCGCGCGCACTCCGGACAGGTCCCCACGACCTCGACCGTGTGGGCGACGTCAACGAAGCCCTCGGCGGCGGCGACCCGTGCCGCCCACCGCTCCACTGACCGCTCGCCGACCTCCACCGTGCGGCCGCATGTCCGGCACACCAGGTGGTGGTGGTGCTCCTCGCTGCCGCAGCGCCGGTAGAGCGCCTCGCCGTCCTCGGCCCGGAGGCTGTCCAGTTGGCCGGCGTCGGCCAGCGCCCGCAGCTGGTTGTACACCGTCGTGAGCCCGACCCGCTGGCCGCGCGCCCGCAGCTCGGCGTGGAGGTCCTGGGCGCTCAGGAACCCATCGGCCTCCTCGAGCGCGGCCGAAAGCGCCCGCTTCTGCGGTGTCGACCTCGGGCGGCTGGGCTCGGAGGAACGTGCGACGGCCCTGGTCACCGGCTCACAACTCGCGCGTCGTCGCCATCCACGGCGCGCGACAGTACCGGAGGGGATCCACCGTCGCCGTTCAGCCCGACAATATGATCAGCAGGGCGCAGGCGGATTGCGCGCCATCGGGCACGGGTAGGTCGAGAGCACGGGTCAGCCGAGTTGGTCGGCCCCAAAGTCGTCGAGGGGAGGATGACGTGAAGAGCTCCAGCCCCACGAGCAGCGGAGACGTCATCGACCTCCTGCAGCACGAGGACTCTGAGATAGGTCGCCTGTTCGACGAGTTCTTCTCATCCGGTTGCGCACTCGACGAAGTCCGACGTGGGGTGGTCGGCAAGGAGTTGGTGGATCATCTGTCGATGCAGGACGCAGCCAACGAGCAGATCGCCCGCACACTGCTCGGAGACATGGGTCGAGCCGATCTGGCCGAGCAGCTCGCTCGCCACTCGTGCCGGCACCGACGGCTGGTGGGCGAGCTGGACGACATCAGCGCCGGAGTCAGCCCGCGAGACATCCGCCGCAGCGCCGGTCGCCGATTCGATGGCCTGATCACCGAGCTCCGCGATCTGCGCCGCGAGCAGATCGGGTTCGAGGTCGAGCACGTCATCCCGACGATCCGATACCGCATGTCTCCCCAACGCCGGGAGCGCCTGGCCGGAGACATCGACCGTGTGCGGAGGCGGGCGACCATTCGCCCGGTCCGGCACCGTGAGCTGGCGCCGAGCGGGCTGGCGCCGAGCGGGCTGCGCAACAGGATCAGGGACGCGATCCATCGGGTGCGTGGCGCCGGGCGGGCACAGCATCTCGACGCTGGGTGAACCCGCTTGGGGCTGGCGCTGAGGAGATATGGACATGGCGGACGAATACGACGTGATCGTGGTGGGTGCAGGGCCGGCTGGGGAGCACGCGGTGGGTCGGTGCAGCGACGCCGGCCTCAGCGTGGCGATCGTCGAGCGCGAGCTCGTTGGTGGTGAGTGCTCGTACTGGGCATGCATGCCCAGCAAGACCCTCCTGCGTCCAGGCCAGGTCCTCGCCGCCGCCCGGCGCGTGCCGGGAGCCGCCGCTGCCGCCACCGGGGACCTCGACGTCCCGGCGGCGCTGGCCCGCCGGGACTGGATGACCGCGGGCTGGGACGACATGGGCCAGGTCCGGTGGCTCGACGGAGTGGGGGCCACCCTGGTCCGGGGCCGGGGCCGGCTGGCCGGCGAACGGCGGGTCGAGGTCGAAGGTCGCGACGGCTCCCGACGCACGTTGTCGGCGACCAGGGCGGTGATCCTGGCCACCGGGTCCATTCCGGTCATCCCGCCCATCGAGGGGCTGCGCGACATCCGAACGTGGGACAACCGAGACGTCACCTCGGCCAAACGCGTGCCTGACCGGCTCCTGGTGCTCGGCGGTGGCGCCGTCGGCGTGGAGATGGCGCAGGC
>DATBBR010000110.1 GCA_036270875.1 Acidimicrobiales bacterium | reverse complement strand
ATGCACTTCGAGGCTCAGCGCCCAGACGTGACCGGTTCTCGTTCTTGTCCGCAGTACGTTTGGTCCTCGATGGCTCCACCTGGGCCCGATCGGTGACAAGCAGGGCTGCAATGCGGGCGAGCGTCGTCGGATCGGTGACATGAGGCGGTAGACCTTGCGTCGCCCTCGAGTGAGTAACTCTCCTGGCTACCTCCTCTGGGTCAACGTGCGGTGCGTCGCTCATGCCTCGCACTCCGGTCGTAGGCTGACGGCGACCCCGCCCCTTGTCTACGCTCGGCGATATCGCGGCCGTCGGCATCTCGTGCAACCTCCGACCGCCGTCGTTGATGGCGACCGAGTCCGCTTCTGTTGGGCCCCACGTCCGCAGGGTTCACCAACGTCGGAGTATCACTGGCTTCCTCGCGAGGTCCCGGCGACCGATGCAGACGGGTAAGCCGCCGCAGGCCACGATCACGCCAAGACAGACGCAGTCGGAGACGTGCCGGTCGGAGATGGCCGTAGACGAGCAGGCCCTCTCCGCGACGCATCTGGCGGAGCGAGTCGACCGGAGCCAAGGCGCGATGGCGGGGTGCTTCGGTCGAGGACGTGTTTCCCAGGGAGTCGCGGTGGGTGGATCGCTCCTGGAAGACGCTCTCACCGAGCAGCTGAGTGAGGTATTGCAGCGTGGTCAGGTCGCTGCAGCCCGACAGCTCCAGCTTCGCCAGGTGGTTGTTGAAAAGGGTGCGAGACGAGCTACGGTAGCGCTCCTCGACCTGGGCAAGGTCCTGCCAGACGGTGACGAGTTGGATGCCGTGGCTACGTGCGGTGGCGGCGATGCTCGGCAGATCCTCGTTCAAGCCGAGCTCGCCGTGCAGGCGTCGGGCCCGGAAGGCTCGGAGGTCGACGAACGGCGCACCGGTGCCGAACCCGTGCACGCAGACCACCCAGGGGCGACCGGCGTGGGGCTGTCGAAGCACCCAGACGTGGGCGGTGCGGTTGGCGTCTTTCTCCAGCCAGCGTGCTCTACCGGGTTCGCCCTCATGGGGCTCGTACTCGCTCTGGAAGCTCAGGTGCTCGTACGGCTGGCCGAGCACCCGCTCGCGGCGCGTCGACACCTCCGGTGGGGCGGGCGCTCGATGGTAGGTCTCGGGGTTGTCGAGCCATCCTCGATCTCGGTAGAGCTCGAAGGCCTCCGCCACTTCGATGCCGGCGCGCTCGTAGTCCGCCCGGCGGGGTAGTAGCCGAGGGTTCTTCATGGTGGAGATGAGCAGCTCGTCCAGGAGGACCTGGACGGCGAGACCCACCGACGGTCGAGCGGGCACCGCGTCGGGGTCATCCATGGCCTCGCGGCCGCGGGCCCACGTGCGGGCCATGAAGGCGGCGGTCCGGGGACCGGCCTGGGCGACCCCCACGGTACGAGGGTCGGTGAAGAAGCGCCGAGCAGCGCGGTAGGCCACGACCGGCGGCGACGAGGGCGCCGCCGGCCGATCCTCGACGCCGACGCCGACGTCATCGTCCCCGGCCCTCTCGTCCCCAACGCTCACGCCCGCCACGGTACCTGACTCTCCTGTCAGGGTCGCGGGAGGCGACCACCCGTTGGTGGGCGGTTCGCCGCATTTCGACCAGATCGGCTAGAAAGCGGCGGTGACGACCGCGTCCAGCCCGACCGTTGCCCCGATCGACCGGGTGTCGTCCTGGCCGATGTGGGTCCTCGGTCTTGTGATCATGATCGACCAGGTGGACCAGAACATCGTGCGCGGGGTCGCCACACCGATCCAGCACGCATTTCATCTCACCGATCTCCAGGTGGGGGTGCTGCTGTCCTGCTTCATCGTCGTCAACGGGTTCGTCAGCGTGCCGGCCGGCTACCTCGCCGACCGGTGGAACCGGACCCGCACGGTCGGCCAGACGGTCGTGATCTGGTCGGCGATCAGCGCCCTCACCGCCGCGGCCTGGAGCTATCCGGCCTTGATCGCCATCCGGTCCGCCCTGGGCTTCGGCCAGGCCGTCACCGAGCCCGCTGCCGCCAGCCTGCTGGCCGACCACTATCCGGCGTCGGACCGGGGCCGGGCCTTCTCGGTGCAGCAGTGCCTGCTCTTCGTGGGCTTCGGCGCCGGGTTGGGAATCGGCGGGGTGGTCGGTGCCACCCTCGGCTGGCGGGCCGCGTTCCTCGTGGTGAGCCTCCCCGGCCTGCTCATCGCCGTTGCCGTGTTCCGGCTGGTCGAGCCCGGACGCGGACACGGCGATCGTCTCCAGCTCGGGGTTGACGAGGCCGGAGGCGGCGACGAGGGTCCGCCCGGGCCCTTCGCCGGTGGCGTCGTCGCCTTCTTCCGCGACATGGTTCGCGGCCTGGCCGCCGACCTCGGCACCATCGCCCGGATACCGACCATGCGCTATGCCCTGGTCGGCGTGTCTGCCGTGCTGTTCACCGTGATCGCAGCCGCTGCCGCCCTCCCACAGTTCTACGAGCGGCAGCTGCACGTGGCAACCGGGACGGCGGAGGCCTTCGTCGGAGCCATGGTCATCCTCGGGGGGATCCCAGGTGTGCTGCTCGGGGGCCGTCTGGCCGACCGGTTCGCCCCACGCGTGCGCGGCGGGCGCATGGCCGTCCCTGCCGTGTGCCTCATGGTCGGCGAGGCGATCTTCGTGCTGTCGTACCTGTGGCTGCCGCTGGGTCCGGCCTTCGGCCTCGAGGTCGTGGGCTTCTTTGTCATTGCCCTGGCCGTGCCGTCGCTGCGGGCCGGGCTCTCGGACGCCGTGCCCGCCAACCTGAGGGGCGCGGGATTCGGCGCCTTCAACCTTGTCTCGGTGGTCGCGGGACAGGCGGCCGCCTCGGTGATCGTGTTCGCCCTGGCCGGCGCGCTTGGCAACAACTTCCGCACGGCCCTGCTGCTCGTCAGCCTTCCGGTGTTCGGCGGTGCGGTCGTGTTCCTCCGGGCGCGTGACCACTTCGACCGGGACGCAGCGAAGATCCTAGAGGCCGTCGCCCGGGCGCTCCAGGAGCAGCAGGCAATCGCTGTCGGAGAGGGTCGACCCGGCAGCTGACCGCTCCGGGCGGCCATGTCGCGGGTCTCAGGCCTCGACCGGCAGCAGGGACGGTGGCGGGGGCCCGAAGTGGCCGCGGACGAAGTCGAGGATCGCCCGGCCCTCCACCCGCCGAAGGGGGTCGGTGGCCGGAGCCCGTGGGCGGCACGACCGGGCCGCGAGGGTGAGCAGGGCGAAGGCGCACCGGATGGCCGCCGGGTAGGAGCCGAAGTGGTCGCGGACCAGCAGCAGCGTATTGCGGAGCTTGAGGTAGCGGACGACCTCGCTGTTGCCGTGGCCCGGGTTGTTGACGACAGCTCCCCAGATGATCCCCACCTTCCACCCGGCCCGTCTGGCCCGCACCCCGAGGTCGGCCTCCTCGCAGTAGGCGAAGTAGCGCTCGTCGAACAGGCCGATCTCGGTCAGGGCCGCTCGCCGGGCCACGAGCAGCGTGCCGTGCGGGAAGTCGGCGTCCTCCCAGCCTTCGCCGCGGCCGGGCGATGCGTACGCACCGATGTAGCGGTCGATGACGGGCTTGGAGTCGTAGGCCCGGCCGAACTCGGCGCTGACCAGACCCGCGTCGGGACGGGACGACACGGCGGCGAGGATCCTGGCCAGACAGCCCGGCTCGGGTAGGGCATCGTGAGGCGCCACCGCGACCCACTCGCCCTCGCCGCGCTCCAACCACCGCTGGAGGCCGACGTTGGCCGCGGGCCCGAAGCCGGTGTTGTGCCCGAGTGCCACCACCTCCACGGTCGAGAGCCGGCGGGCCAGGGCTCCTAGGGCTGAGAGCCCAGCCGAGCCCGAGCCGTTGTCGACGATGGTGACATGCAGCGGTATCCCTTGACGATGCAGGGCCAGCACCGTCCGAACGCACGCCGCCGGCTGGTCGCGATGGACGACGACCACCTCGAGAGGGAGGGCGCGCCCTTCGGAGCCCCATGGCCGAGCCTCGGGTAACGCGTCGATCGCCATGTGCAGACTCCGGCTCCCGTGGGCCTAGCGATGGGTCCAGGGCGTCGGGGCGCGGCGGCCATGGCCTACGGCCGCCTCGACCCGCTCGGTCGGCGCTCCCGCCTCCACCTCGAACCACACGACCTTGCCCGTCCCGGTCGGCTCGGATCCCCATGCCGAGGCCAGCGCACCGACCAGGATCATGCCCCGCCCCGTAGCGGCTCGGGGCCTGTAGCGGTGGCGAACGGGAGGGGTCGGGCTGTCGTCGGCCACCTCCACCCGGAGCCGCCCCCCAGCGAGGCGGGCGGTGACCTGCGGGCTCGAATGGGTATGCAGGATGGCGTTGGTGACCAGCTCGGTGACGAGCAGTGCCGCTACTTCATCAAGGCTGGGCTCGCCCCAGTCGGCGAGGGCCGCAAGCACGAAACGCCGCGCCTCGGCGGCGCTCGACGGCTCGGGGGCAAGCATGGTGCTCAGCTCGATGTCGACCACCTACCCGCGGGCGCCCCGTCCCAAGCCGGCCCGGCTGTGCATCGCATCAGGCGACCACCCTCGCCACCAGGATGGCGACGTCGTCCTTGCGCTGCTCGGCTGCTTGGACGTCGGCCAGCAGCAGGTCGACCAGATCGTCCGGCGAGGCGGAGGGCCGGCTCTCGGCGAGCGTGGCGAGACGGTCCATACCGGTGGCGAGCGAGGCGTCTCGGGTCTCGACGAGACCATCGGTGTAGAGCACGAGGGTGGTGCCGACGTCGAGAGTCGCCCTTCGTTCGGTTCGATCGACGTCCGGCCCAACCCCGACGAGTGTCGAGTTGGCGCCGAGGAGGTAGTCGGCCCGTCCGTCCGGTCGCACGAGCAGCGGGGGAGGATGGCCGGCGCTGCTCCAGTGCAGCTGGCGCCGGGCGGGATCGTAGATGGCGTAGACCAGCGTGGCGAGGGCACCGGGCTCGGGTCCGAGGGCGAGCTCGTCGACCCGGCGGATCACGGACGCGGGCCCGGCACCTGGCCAGGCATAGGCCCGCAGGACGTGCCGTAGCGTCCCCATGACACTGGCCGCCTCGATGTCGTGGCCCACCACGTCGCCGATCACCAGCCCCACGCGGCCGTCGGCGAGGGGGAGCACGTCATACCAGTCCCCACCGACCTCGGCGCCGGTGGTGGCCGGCAGGTAGCGGGCCGCGAGGGCCAGACCGGGGACGGCGGGGAGCTGCTTGGGCAGCAGGGCCTGCTGGAGGACCGCCGCCGTGCGATGCTCGTGTTGGTACAGCCGGGCGTTGTCGATGGCCAGTCCCGCCCGCCGGCCCAGGTCGCGAGCCAGCGCCAGGTCGTCCTCGTCGAAGCGGCGTTCCGAGCTCGACGAGCCCAGCGTAAGGGTGCCGAGGACGTCGCCGCGGGCCTGGAGGGGCACGACGAGCAGCGAGCGCAGGCCGAGGGACCGGTAGACCTCGAGCTGGTCCCGCGTCCGGGCGCTGGCCACGAGCACGTCGTCGGTCGCCTGCTCGAACAGCAGCGGGTTGCCGGTTCGCAGCACCTGGGCCACAGGGGAGTCGCCGCTCGGATCGACGGGCACGCCATCGTCGACGGCGCGAACGGCCGCCTCGGTGGCCGGGTCGAGATGGGTCATCGCCGCCCGGCGCACGCCGACCGTCTCGTCGTGCAGGTCGACCCGGCACCAGTCGGCCAACGCCGGCACCAGCAGTGAGGCGAGGCGCTCGAGAGCGGCGATGGGCTCGAGCGTCTCGGTGAGCACGCTCGTCGCCTCGGCCAGGAGGGCGACCCCAGCTCGGGCGGCCTCGGCGGTCTCTCGGGCGGCTCGCTCGCCGGCGACGAGGCGGGCGTTGTCGACGGCCAGCGCCGCGAGGCGGGCGACGTCCTCGAGGACGTCGATGTCGTCGGGACCGATGGCCCGTCCGGTCGCCGTGGACAGCAGCAGAACGGTGCCGAGTGTGTGACCCCGAGCCGTCAGCGGCACGACCAGGGACGAGCAGAGTCGCAACTGGCGCAGCAGGCGCGTGGCGTCAGGGTCGGCCGTGGTCGCGTCGGGGAACCCGTTGGTCAGCTCCGCCGATTCCTGTGTCGTGCCCGTGCGCAGCGCCTCGGCCGCGGGATGCTGTCCAGCGGCGTCGGGCGGCCAACGGCGAAGGGCCTCGCGTACCCGCTCCTCGATGTCGGGATCGGCGTGGGCCACCGCCGCCCGGCGCAGCCGACCGTCGGGTTCACGCAGGTCGATGATGCACATGTCGGCCATGGCCGTGACGGCGATGCGGGCGAACGCCTCGAGGGCGTCGTCCTCGTCGAGACGTGCCGCCACCGAACGGCTGGCGGCAAGCAGGAAGGCCAGCCGGCGGGCCGCGGCCTGCGGGCGCTCGGCGCGACCAGGTCGGCTCATCGGCCCCGCCGCGAGGGAGATGGACGGCTGCGCCCCTCCACGCCCGTCACCCCTCTTCCCTGATCGGACCCACCGGCGGGGCGGTCGGGTCGAGGTGCCAACCCTAACCGTCCGGCGAGCAACTCGGGCACCACGTGCAGCTCGTCAGGCGTGGCACCCCGGTCGGTCACCACGTCGTGCAGGATCGACAGCAATGCGCGCGCCGGGGCCGACGGCAGGCCCCGAGACCGCTGGGCGACGCCGATCCGGCGCCGGGGGATCCCCCGCACCTGGACGAGCCGCCACTGCCGCCGGAGGTACTCGGGCACGGCGGTGGCAGGGAGGATGGCCGGGCCGTGCCCGTCGAAGGTGAGCGAGGCGATCAGCCGTACCCCATCGAGCTCCGCCCGTGGGGTGAGCGTGATCCCCCGAGGTCGGACGGCCTGGTCCAACTCGTCCCTGAACGATGTCCCCGGCAAGGGCAGCAACAGGTCGAGCCCCGCGAGCTCGGCCAGCTCAAGCGGTCCCCGCTTGGCCAGGGGATCGTTGGCCCGGACGACGAGCACCAGATCCTCCTCGAACAGCGGGGCGAAGCTGAGGTCGGCCGTCGGGGCGGGAGGGTTGACCACGGCCAGGTCCAGCTGACCCGTGGCCAGCTGGGGCTCCAATGCGGTGGAGATGCCATCCACCACGACCAGGTGCAGCTTGGGGTGT
>DATBBR010000109.1 GCA_036270875.1 Acidimicrobiales bacterium | reverse complement strand
GAGCGTCGCGCCCGATTTCGACAGAAGGTGAAACCGCGGTACTCAGGGCACTCGGCGACGCGGCCACACGGCGAAGCATCGGTCGGACAGCTGGCCGAAGGCGTACTGGGCGTAGAAGCCGCCGAACATGGCCCGGGTGCCGTCGGACCAGGCCAGGGCCTCGGGGGTCGAGATGCGCCGGTGGACCTGGAGGATGCCGCCCTCGAACACGCGGTACTCCGCCCACGTGCCGGGGAAGTCCTTGACGCAGGCCACCTCGGCGAAGGGCACGTCACCGCTCGGGCCGAAGCGCCGGACCCGGTTGCGGTGGGTGTGGCCGGCGAAGTAGCCGACCAGCGCCGGCCGCCGGGCGATGACCTGGATGAGGGCCTCAGAGTCCGAGGGGTTGATGCCGAAGTAGGTCTCGGGGCGGGCGCGCGACGACGGGTCCCAGGGATGATGGTGACCGAACACCAGCACCAGACGGTCGGCGCGCGAACCCAGCTCGTCGAGCCACTCGAGCTGGTCGGCGTCAACACGGCCACTGGGCCGCCCGGGGATGGTGGTATCGAGCACGGCCAGCGTCACACCCGGCAGCGTCAGCTCCACGGGCCCGGCGGCGACGACGGAGAAGTCGGCACTGGCGTCGTGATTGCCCCGCACGTAGTGGAGTCGGTCGCCGAAGATCGGCTGATAGCAGGAGAGGAAGGCCTCGAGCTCCTCCATCGTGCCGTGGGTCGTCAGGTCACCCTTGGCCAGCACGATGTCGGGCTCGATGGCGGCGATCTCCTGCACGGCCGCCCGGTTCATCGTGTCGGGATAGGGCGTCTCTCCCGGGCCGACGCGCAGGACCGGCCCCGACGTGTTGCCTTCGAGCACCCCGCACTCGATCTCTCCGAAATGGACGTCGTTCACGGTGGCCACGGTGGACAGTCGCTCGCCCGGAGGGCGGGGCAGGGTGCGGAAGGCCACCCCCTCCACCACCTGGTCCCCGTCGGGCTCGAGGCCCGTACGCCGGATCACCTGGGCCGGGTGACCCGGGCTCGCGGGCACGTGCAGCACGACCTCGTCGTCGGCGACCGTGGTGAGCTCGATCGCCTCCACCGAGTCGCGCAGCAGGGTGGTCACGGCTCGGCCCAGGGCCGATCCCGTCGCAGCTGGGGGGGCTTGGACCACCACCGGCCCGAGAACCGCCACGCCGGCGTGGACCGGCGCCGCTCCCGCGCCGGGGGCTCGGGGGCGGGGCGGGGCCAGCACAGCTCGACCGCGGCAGCGATGGCGGCGACGACCTCCGCCTCGTCGTCGGGCCGGCCTCCCGGGCCGGCGCTGTCGTCGGGCCCCTGGTCGTGGTCGATGGCCATCGTGCTCAGAACGGCATGTTGCCGTGCTTGCGCTTGGGCAGGTCCTCGCGCTTGCTGCGCAGCAGCTCGAGGCTGCGGACCAGCACCCGTCGAGTGTCGGCCGGGTCGATCACGTCATCCACGTAACCGCGCTCGGCGGCGATGTAGGGATTGGCGTAGCGCTCGGTGTACTCCTCGACCAGCTCGGCCCGACGCGCAGAGCGGTCAGCGGCCTCGGCCAGCTCGCGGCGGTGGACGATGTCGACCGCCCCCTGTGGTCCCATGACGGCCAGCTCGGCCGACGGCCAGGCATAGGCCAGGTCGGCGCCGATGGACTTGGAGCTCATGACCACGTACGCCCCGCCGTAGGCCTTGCGGGTCACGATCTGGATGAGCGGCACCGTCGCCTCACAGTAGGAGTAGAGCAGCTTGGCGCCGTGACGGATGATGCCGCCGTGCTCCTGACCCGTGCCGGGCATGAAGCCGGGGACGTCGACGAAGGTCACGATCGGGATGTTGAAGGCGTCGCAGGTGCGGACGAACCGACCGCCCTTGTCCGAGGAGTCGATGTCGAGCACACCGGCCAGCACCTGGGGCTGGTTCCCCACGATGCCCACGACGTGGCCGTCGATGCGGGCGAACCCGCAGGTGATGTTCATGGCCCAGTGGGGCAGGTACTCGAAGTACTCCCCCTCGTCCACGACCGCGGTGATCACCCGCTTCATGTCATAGGGCTGGTTGGGGCTGGTGGGCATGAGCTCGGCCAGCTCGGGCGTGGCCCTGTCGGGCTCATCGGCGGGATCGAGTGTCGGCGGCTCCTCCAGGTTGTTCGAGGGCAGGAAGCCGAGGAGGTAGCGCACCTCGTCCAGGCACGACTTCTCGTCCGCAGTGACGAAGGTGGCGACACCGGACTTGGTGGCGTGGCTGGTGGCGCCACCCAGCTGCTCGAGGGTGACGTCCTCGCCGGTCACGGTCTTCACCACGTCCGGGCCGGTGATGAACATGTTGCTGATCTCGCGGACCATGAAGATGAAGTCGGTCATTGCCGGGCTGTACACGGCGCCTCCGGCGCAAGGGCCCAGGATGGCGCTGATCTGGGGGACGACGCCCGACGCAGCGACGTTGCGCAGGAAGATGCCGCCGTAGGCGGCCAGCGACACGACTCCCTCCTGGATGCGCGCCCCGGCGCCGTCGTTCAGGCCGATCATGGGAACGCCGACCGACGCGGACAGATCCATGATCTTGTGGATCTTCTCGGCGAAGACCTCGCCCAGGGCCCCGCCGAACACCGTGAAGTCCTGGCTGAACACCCCGACCCGGCGCCCGTCGATGGTGCCGAAGCCGGTGATCACCCCGTCGGTGTAGGGGCGATTGTCGTCGAGGCCCGAGCCGTGGGCCCGGTGCCGGGCCAGCATGTCGAGCTCCTGGAAGGACCCTTCGTCGAGGAGGTACTCGATCCGCTCCCGCGCCGTCATCTTGCCCTGGGCGTGCTGGCGCTCCACCGCCCGGGCCGATCCAGCGTGCCTGGCCTCCTCCCGCCGGGCGGCGAGCTCCTCCAGGCGCTGGGTCATCGAATGCTCAGCCATGTCCGGCAGGCTACAAGCGCATCACTGGGGGTGTTCATTCCTGGTGACCCTGGTGCGGGGTCGGGGCCCGAGACCAGGGGCTTCCCGTAACAGAGTGGCGAGTTCCGGTCGCGCAGTCACGCCCCGTGCGCCACGTTTGGGACCAGTTTGGGACCAGCGGGCTCGGGTTCCCGCCGCCGCTCCCGTGTCGTCCCGCCCCACACTCCGACGAGGTTGTCGTCGGCCATGGCCATCTCGAGGCACTCCACCCGCACCGGGCACCGCCCGCACCGCCCCGCATGGCCACCATCTCTCGCGGGCTGACGCCGCGGCCGGGCACGAGCTCGGGGTAATCGCGTCATTTCCTTACCGCTTGCCGTCAAGCAGCGGACTACGTCGTCGGATGGGAATCGCCTGTAGAGGATTGTCGATATGCAGGACGAATCCCCATGCGTCTGGAGCGCTCCACTACCCTCATCGAGGGAACCATGGCCGTCACCAC
>DATBBR010000108.1 GCA_036270875.1 Acidimicrobiales bacterium | reverse complement strand
GTCCGGTACAGGGCTTCGCCGCACACGGCGGCGGCCAGACGCCGCCCGTCGGTCAGCATCATCGTCAGCCGGCCGGTGGTGACGGCCGTGACCTGCCCCACCACCGAGGCGAGGGCCTCCTCTGGTGCTGCGCCGGCGTCGAGTCGGTCCAGGGTGAGGGCGAAGAGCACCTCGGAGTCGGCCGCCCCCTCGACCCCCGTGAGCCGCCGGTCCGACAGCGCCCGGCGAAGGGTGGCACCCGGTCCCTCTGCGAAACCGTCCACGACACCGTTGTGGGCGAACAGCCACGGTCCCCAGGTGAACGGCGGCGTGCCACTCTCCTCGGCCGGCGCCGGGGGGGTGGCGCTGCGCACGCCGGCAAGGACGGCGCCGCTGCGCACCACGCCGGCCAGGCTGGCGAAGGAGCGGTCGGCCCACATCGGTCCCGCCCGCCGGTAGCGCGCCGGCTCGGGCCGGGTCGAGAGGTCGTACCACCCGGCCCCGAACCCGTCGGCGTTCACCGTGCCGTGCGTCTGTCGTTCCGGGGCCCAGGACTGGCGCAGCAGCGAGTGCTCCGGCTCCAGCAAGAGCCGCTCGAGCGTCACGGGCGGGCCGAGGTAGGCGACCAGTCGGCACACGGGCCCTTCTCACGCGTCCCTGGCGCAGCGAAAACCGGCGAAGATCTGGCGTCGGATCGGGTAGTCCCAGTTGCGGAACGTCGCGCGGATCGCGGTCGGGTCAGTCGCCCACGAGCCGCCCCGCAGCACCCTGTACCCGCTCGCGTAGAAGACCTCCGAGTACTCCCGGTACGGGAACGAGGCGAACCCGGGGTAGGCCAGGAGCTCAGAGGCCGTCCACTCCCACACGTCACCGATCATCTGGTGGCAGCCCCACGGGCTCACGCCGGCCGGATAGGCCCCCACGGGAGCGGGGCCGAGATGGCGCTGGCCCAGGTTGGCGAGGGCGGGCGCGGGATCGTCATCGCCCCACGGGTAGCGGCGCTTGTGTCCGTCCGAACCCCATGAGGCCGCCTTCTCCCACTCGGGCTCGGTCGGCAGGCGCTTGCCGGCCCACTGGGCGAAGGCATCGGCCTCGTGCCAGCACACGTGCTCGACCGGCTCGTCGAGGGCCAGGTCGTGACGGCGGCCGAAACGGATCTGTGACCAGGAGGCCGCACCGTCGGACGTCCACCCGCCGGGGTGGGCGAGCCCTGATTCCTCGCGCCATGCCCATCCTGCCGCTGACCACCACCGGGGGTCCTGATAGCCCCCTGATTCCACGAAGGCCAGGTACTCGCCATTGGTCACGGGCGCCGCGTCGATCCAGAAGGGCGCCAGATCCACGACGTGGGCGGGCCGCTCGTTGTCGTAGGCCCACGGCTCGGTGTCGGTTCCCATGACGAAGGGCCCCCCGTCGACGAGAACCTCGCCGGAAACGATGCCGCCCGACGGGGTGGCCGGCGCCGTGGGGAGCCAGTCGGTCGGCTCCGCCAGGTTGAGCGTGGCCAGCATGGTCTCGATGTGCTGGTGCTCGTGCTGGACGACCATCCCGTGCACGAAGGCTCCCGGCGTCAGGTCGCTGGCCGGTGGCGGCGCGCTCTGGGTCGGTGCCTTGCCACGAGAAGACCGGGGGAGCGTTCTGGTCGGACCATCGTCGAGCGAGAGCCGCTCCAGCAGGTCGAGCACTCGGCCCCGCACCACGGCGGCGTAGTGGCGCGCCTCGGCGGGGCCCATCATCGGCAGCGCCGGGCGGTCCCGCCGCGGGTGGCGGAAGGCGTCGTAGACGGAGTCCCACTGCGGACCCACAGCGGACCCACCCAAGGCCCGAAGCAGCCATTGCTCCTCGTAGTTGCCGACGTGGGCCACGTCCCAGACCAACGGCGACATGAGCGGCGAGTGCTGGCGGACCAGGCCGTCGTCGGGAACGGGAGCCAGGAGGTCGAGCGAGCGACGCCGAGCAGACTCGAGGCGCCCGGCCATCAGGGCGTTCAGGTCCACGACGCCTCCAGTGGAGCGACGGCCGACCCGTCGACGGCGGCGGCCCACTCGTCGAGCCGGTCATCGGCGGGACATCGCTTCTTCCCCACGTAGACGTCCCGGTAGCGGGCGACCACCTCGGCCGTGGGTGCGTCGATCCCGAGGCGGCTGCAGGCGGCCAGGGCGGCGTCGAAGCAGGTCTCGGCGGCTTGGGACAATTCGGGGTGGCTCGGTCCGCACCGGGCCGCGTCCCGCCACGAGGCCCGACATCGAGCGGTCGCGTCGGCGGCCACCGAGGACGCCTCGTCGTCGTCCAGCAGGCAGGTCGCGACGACCACGGGCACGCGCCACCAGGGATCGGGCAACGCGTCGATATAGCGAAGCTCGAGCCAACCCCTGGGCCTGACCGGCGGGAACAGCGTGGTCAGGTGGTACTCGAAGTCGGAGACGGTGGGGAAGCCGAGCTCGTGCCCGGTCGCCATCCACTCGCCGAACGACAGGCCGTTGCGAACAGGCACGAAATCGTCAGGGGTTCGCCGGATGAGCATCACCTTGGCGGCCATGGCGTAGTCGACCCAGGCGTCGGCCCATCCCCTGTCCTGGCTCACCGGGGAGGTGCGGGACGGATCGATGCCCAACCACGTGGCCATCCGGGTGGAGCACCAGCCGGTGGGTCGGCCGGCGGCGATCGGGGAGTTGGCGAAGGCGGCCACCATTACCGGTCCCAGGGCGTGCGCCAGCCGCCACCGGCGGCCAACGGCGTCGGGGCCACCGATATCGAGGTTGACCTGGATCGCCGCCGTGCTGCACATCATGGTCGAGCCCCCTCGCCCACCGTCGGCGCCGAAGAAGGCCTCCATGGCCTGGTAGCGGGGGCCGTCGACGACCCGCCGGGGGGATCGCAGCGGATCGAGCCCCATGCCGACCAGCCCGATGTCATGCTCGGCCAGGGCGGCGCGCACCGCGCTGGCGTCCTGTCCCAGGGCCTGGCAGGCCTCGGCGACGCCAGGAAACGCCGCCGAGCTGAGCTCCACCTGACCGCCCGGCTCGAAGGTCAAGGAGCTGCCCCCGGGCAGCGCCGACGTGCCGTCGAGCGCGGCCTCGACCTCGCCGAAGCCGAGGTCGCGCGCACGGTGGAGGGAATGGCTGAGCCACTCGATCTCGGCGCCCACGAGGGCGGCGGTCGAGGGGGGGAAGCACCGCTCACGCACCAGGACCTGCACGCGTTCGAGGTCCAGGTGCCGCGTGGGCGTCGGCACGAAACGCTTACCGATGCCCGAAGCGCGCGGTGACCCAGACGGCGTTGCGCACCGGGGCGATCCACAGCTGAAGGCCGCTCATGGTCATTTTTCCTTCCCGGGGGAGGGTTGTCGTTCGTTCGTTACCCAAGGTCATTTGTACCCAAAGTGATAAGTCCCGCCGGTCCAAGAGGCAGCCTATTGTCTGGATGCCGTCGAGGCGAGGTCACCTCCATGCCCGCTGCGCTGCTCACCGACCTGTACGAGCTCAACATGGCGGCCAGCTATCTCCGCCGGGACATGGCGGCTGAGGCCGTCTTCAGCCTATTTGTCCGCGACCTCCCGCCGACCCGAGGGTTCCTGGTCGCCGCCGGACTGGATGACGTGCTGTCCTTCCTGGAGGGCTTTTCCTTCACCGAGGACGAGCTCGCCTACCTCGCTACCATCGGCTTCCACGGCGAGAGCCTGGAGGCGTTCCGCCAGCTTCGGTTCACCGGCGACGTGTGGGCCGTCCCCGAGGGGCGCGTCGTGGCCGCCAACGAGCCGGTGCTCGAGGTGAGCGCGCCGATCGCCGAGGCCCAGGTGGTGGAGACCTACATCCTCAACCAGGTGACGATGCACACGACGCTGGCCACCAACGCGGCCCGTTGTCGGGTCGCCGGGCGGGACCGCGTCGGCATGCTCGATTTCTCCTTCCGGCGGGCCCCCGGGACCGATGCGGCGATGGCGATGGCCCGCGCCTGCGCCATGGTCGGATTCGCCGGGACCAGCAACGTCGAGGGGGCACGCCGCTATGGCGTGAGTCCCGGCGGGACCATGGCCCACTCCTATGTGCAGGCGTTCCCGTCGGAGGAGGCGGCGTTCCGCGCGTTCGCCGAGGATCGCCCCGACCAGGCCACCTTCCTCGTCGACACCTACGACACCAAGGCGGGGGTCGAGGCCGCCATCAGGGTCATCCACGCTCTCGGGCTGGACGGTCGGGCATCCATCCGTCTTGACAGCGGGGACCTGGAAGCCCTGGCCAGGTGGTCGCGCCGACGTCTCGACCAGGCGGGGCTGCGGGACGTGCGGATCTTCGCCAGCGGCGGACTCGACGAGTACGCGATCGAGCACCTGGTCGAGACGGGCACTCCCATCGACGCCGTCGGGATCGGCACCCGCATGGTGGCGTCCGCCGACGCCCCCACGCTCGACTCGGTCTACAAGCTCGTGTCCTACGACGGTCGCCCGGTGGCCAAGCTGTCCGAGGAGAAGGCCACCCTCCCCGGCGCCAAGCAGGTGTTCCGCGGCTCGCCGACCGAGGGTGACGTGCTGGCGCTACGCGAGGAGGAGCCCGGACCCGACGCCGAGCCGCTGCTCCAGCCGGTGATGAAGGGCGGATCCCGCCTCACCGGCCCCGTTGCCCTGTCGGCGGGGACGACCCGCTTCGAGGCCGACCTCGGGTGGCTCCCCGCCGGTGCGCTCGATCTCCGCCGCCCCCAGCCGGTCCCGGTCCGGCTGTCCGAGCAGCTGGCCCGGCTGGACCTGGACTTCCGCCACGACCACGGGGGTTGAGCTGGCGGGAACGAGCACGCCCGCCTCACTGATGCCTGGCACTTGTCGAGGAGCCGTCGATGACCCATGGTGATCGTGTGTCGAGCGCGCCCTCGGGCCGCCTGTCCCGCCGGCAGTTCCTCGGCGCCGCCGCCTCGGCCGGGGCGGTGGCGGCGCTCGGCGGGTGCGGGGGCGGCTCCGCGCCGGCCTCCCGACCGCTGGCGGCACCCGGGTCCCTGCCGTTCCCGCGGCTGCCCGAAGGCACGGACACGATCCCGCAGATCGATCACATCGTGGTTCTCATGATGGAGAACCACTCCTTCGACAACTACCTCGGCACCCTCGGTCGGGGAGACGGGTTCACCATCGGGCCCGACGGGCGGCCGACGGCAGCCAACGCCGACGCCACGGGCAAGGTGGTGCGGGCGTTCCGCATGCCCACCACGTGCCAGCAGCAGAACCGTCCCGACAACAGCTGGAACCCCACCCACGTCAGCTGGAACGGAGGGCGCAACGACGGCTTCGTGCGAAGCTCGAGCGGGCCCGTGTCGATGGGGTACTGGACCGCCGAGGACCTGCCCTTCTACCACGGCCTGGCGCGAACGTTCCCGCTCGGCGACCGGTACTTCGCGTCGGTCATGGCGAAGACGTACCCCAACCGCCGGTACCTGCTGGCTGCCACCTCTTGGGGACAGGTGGCCAACCCACTCCCGAGCGCAACTGACCCTCCACCCCCCAACGGAACGATCTTCGACCGTCTCGATGCCCACCGCATCCCGTGGAAGGACTACTACACCAACCTGCCGACCGTGGACCTGGTGCCGTCGCTCGCCCTCCGTGACAAGCAGAACATCGTCCCCATCGATCGCTTCTACGCCGATGCGGCGGCCGGCACGCTGCCGGGGTACTCGATCGTCGACACCGACTTCGTGCATGCGTCAGAGGAGGATCCCCAGGATGTCGTCGTCGGCGAGGCGTTCTCGGCGAAGGTGATCAACGCCGTCATGTCCGGTCCGGCATGGGGAAGGACGCTGCTGGTCTGGACCTACGACGAGCACGGGGGCTACTACGACCACGTACCCCCGCCCCCGGCCCCGCTGCCCGACTCGATCCCACCCGCCATCTCGCCGACCGATCAGCCGGGCCGCTTCGACCGCTACGGGTTCCGGGTGCCCTGCGTGGTCGTCTCGCCCTACGCGCGACGCAACCATGTCTCCCACGTCGTCGCCGACCACACGTCCATCCTCAAGCTGGTCGAGACCAAGTGGAACCTGCCCGCCATGACCTACCGCGACGCCAACGCCAGCAACCTGCTCGACCTCGTGGACCTCCGCTCGCCGCCCGCGTTTCGGGAACCCCCGGCCCTCCCGGCCGCCAACGACAATGCCGCCACGGAGGCCTGTCTGGCCACCGGCCCCGGCCAGATTCCCCCTCCCTGACGCTGGACCCTGATGCTGGGCCCTGACGCTGGGCTCTGACGGTGGGCCCTGGACCTGTGACCTGACCGGTCGGGCCGACCCGCGCCGGGACCGCCGGTCGCGACTGCGGGCCGAGAGTGACTGGGGCGGAAAGTCCGATTGCTGACATTATGTGACAATCGTCACGTAACCGCAACGTTCAGGCCCTTGCAATCTCCGGTGGGCGGGCCATGATGTTGCGCCATGTCTCTCGGCCCGAACCCTGGTTCGACCGTGCCCGACGTCCTGGTGATCGAGTCCTGCCATAGCACCTGGCTGTTCGACACCGAACGACGGCGGTTCCGCCGCGTGCTCAAGGGACTGGATCTCGACGTCGAGGAGGCGTCGACCGCATGGCGCCCCTACTACCGGCTCGACCTGGACTCCCGCTCGGACTCGTTCATGGTGGTCGTCGAACCCGCCGGGTCCAGGGCCCTTCGAGCCTGGCGGCACGTCGCCGGTTGCCCACACTGTGCGGGGGATGTGACCGCCGAGCTGCCTCTCTCCGAGCTGGGGACGCCGGCGTCGGGCTGACCGAACGTCGATTCCCCACTCTGATCAGGTCATTCGACGTCGCGTTTGCGGCCGTTCCGAAGTCGTGTATATAAGTATGGTGGCGTCGTGTGTCGATGGTGGGGTTTGGGGCCTCAGGGGTGGTATGTCGGTAGCCGACGGTTTGTCCCCATTGTCCTACGTGCAGGTTGCGGGGGGCCTTCAGCGATGATCCGATGGCCGACCCGGTGGCCGCGGCGTAGCGGGCTGATGGTCGTCGGTGCCGTCCTCGTCGTCGGCGCCGCGGCGGGCGTCTACCTGGGGACGCACAGCTTCCAGTCCGTGGTGTCGGCCCACGGACAGCCGCAGGCCGGCGGCCAGGGCCAGCCGGCCAGCGCCCAGGGATCGGGCCTGCAGTTGACCTTCAGCCCGACCAACGGCGCCACGGCGGTCCCGCTCAACGCCCCGATCACCGTCAACGCCTCGGGTGGCCACCTCAGCGCCGTGCAGGTGACCGGCCCGCTGGGACAGCCGGTGCCCGGCACCCTCGACCAGGGGGGCGGAGCGTGGTCGTCCGCGCCTGGCGCCCTGGCCCCGCTCACGAGCTACACGGTCCAGGTCACCGGCAAGACCTCCTCGGGCAAGCTGGTCGAGCAGCAGGCCTCGTTCACGACGCTGCAGCCCATCGCCACCCTTACCGACGACATCGAGCCGACCAGCGGGACCGTGGGCGTCGGCATGCCCATCGTGGTCAAGTTCAACCATCCCGTGGCCGACAGGGCGGCGGTGCAGCGGGCCCTGGTGGTGCAGATGTCGACGCCTGTGCTCGGCGCCTGGCACTGGATGAGCTCCAAGGAGGTCCACTACCGGCCCCAGGCTTACTGGCCGACCGGTGAGCACGTCACCCTGGCGTCGAACCTCGGTGGTGTGGACGCCGGCAACGGGGTCTGGGGCACCGCCAGTCGAACCGTGGGCTTCACCGTCGGCGATGCCCACGTCAGCACCGTCGACATCAACAGTCACCTGATGACGGTCACGAACAACGGCCAGGTCGTGCAGACCTTCAAGGACAGCGCCGGCCGGGACAAATACCCGTCGATGGGCGGGGTGCACATCGTGCAGTACAAGACGGCCGACCTGATCATGGACTCGCAGTCGGTGGGCATCCCCCGCAACTCGCCCGATGGGTACTACGAGCACGTGGCCCAGGACGTCAACATCAGCGACGGCGGCGAGTTCGTGCACGCTGCACCCTGGTCGGTCGGTGCCCAGGGCAACTCCAACGTGTCCCATGGCTGCGTCAACCTGGCTCCCGACAACGCCACGTGGTTCTTCAACTTCAGCCAGCGGGGCGACATCGTCACCATCGTGAACTCCCCGAGGCCGCCGGAGCTGAGCGACAACGGGACGGCCGACTGGAACACGCCGTGGGACCAGTGGGTGGCGGGCAGCGCCCTCCCGGTGACCTGATCCGGTCGCGCTGAATCAGGAAAGGGTGGCCGGTGCGTGGGCCCGCGCCGGCACCAGTCCTAGGAGCTCGGCCCGGGTGAGGGGCATGCCGCTCTTGCCCCCCGGACCGCCCTTGACCGCCAGCACCTGGTGGATGCTCGTGCGGCCGGCCTCGAAGTTGAGGGCCGAGCCCGCCATGTAGAGCCGCCAGACCCGGGCCCGGCTGGCTCCGACGAGATCGACAGCGCGATCCCACCCCGACTCCAGGTTGGCCACCCACTTGCGCAGGGTCCTGCCGTAGTGCTCCCGCAGCGATTCCACGTCGCGTACCTCGAAATGCTGGGCATGCGCGGCGCTGACGACAGCTCCCACCTCGTGGAGCTCGCCGTCGGGGAACACGTAGCGATTGATGAACGACGTCCGGGCCAGGCCGGACGTTCCTGGCCGGGAGATGCCGTGGTTGAGCAGGCGACCCTCGGGGCGGAGCAGGCGGTAGAGGTCGCCGAGATACTCGGCAAGACGCGACAGTCCGACGTGCTCGAACATGCCGATGCTGGAGATGGCGTCGTACGGTCCGTCGTCGACGTCGCGGTAGTCCTGCTGGCGAATCTCGACCTGGGACGCCAGGCCGGCGTCGACCACCCGCTGGGCGGCCAGTGCCGCTTGACGTTCGGAGATGGTGATGCCCACCGCCCGTGCCCCGTAGTGCCGGGCAGCGTGCATGGCCAAGGTTCCCCAGCCGCAGCCGACGTCCAGGACCCGCGCGCCGGGCCGCAGCCCGAGCTTCTGGCAGACCAGGTCGTGCTTCGAGCGCTGGGCGTCCTCGAGGGTGGAGCCGGGCGTCTCGAAGTGGGCGCAGGAGTACGTCATCGTGTCGCCCAGGACGAGGTGGTAGAAGTCGTTGGAGACGTCGTAGTGGTGGGAGACGGCCGCGGCGTCGCGGGCTTTGGAGTGGCGGCGGCCCCGCAGGCGAGCCTCCTCCGGCGGCGGGGGCGGCGGTGGCCCGAAGGCCCCCGAGCTTCCTGCTGCCCGCAGCAGGTCGAGCCAGCCCCGCCTGCCCAGGCCCACCTTGTCCGCGTTGTCCTGACCTCGGGCCGCCATAGTGTCGCGCAGGGCCAGCGCTGCGTACACGTCGCCGTCGAGGTCAAGCTCACCCGCGACGTAGGCCCTGGCGGCGCCGAGCTCGCCCGGCGCGTACAGGATCCGCCGGAGCGCCTTGGGGGACCGGATCGCAAGGGTCGCGTGCGCGTGATCGGGACCGAGCGTGCTGCCGTCCCAGAACCGGATGGTGACCGGCGGGTTCGGGCCCACGAAGGCCGTGACCACCGGCTCCAGGAGTCTGGCCATGGAATTCCCATGGCGCCGGCCTCCCGGGCCGCCTGTACCGTCGCCGTCGCGCCTGCCTCCCGGGCCGCCTCTACCGTCGCGCCGGCCTCCCGGGCCGGCCGTGCCGGAAGTGGTCATGGATCGCCCCCTCGCTCGCGTCCTCTCCCGCCGTCCCATGCTATGTCGCCGCCTCGTGACTGGTCCTCTGGCTCAGCGCCCCGCCCCGCACGCCAACACGCCGAGCATGAGACGCCGAACGCGCCCGCCGGACAGTACCCTGGGCCGTAGGTCCAGCGCTCAGGGGCCTCCCCGGAAGGATGTGAGATGGGTCTGTTCAGCCGTGAGTTCATCGCAGTCCCGGACAATGCCAAGGGACAGCTCGTCTACAAGTGGCCCGACCACAACATCCGCCGTCTCAGCCGGGCCATCGTGGACGTCGACGAGACCGCCCTCTTCCTCAACCAGGGCCAGGTCATCGGGACGATCTCGCCCGGTCAGCACCAGATCGACGCCGACGAGCTTCCGTTCCTCGGCGCCTTCATCGACCATGCCACGGGAGGGAACGCTTACCGGGCCGAGCTGTTCTTCGTCGGCACCCGGGAGTATCCGGGTCAGCCCTTCGGGGGACGGGTCGACGATGTCAAGGACCCCCAGACCGGCACCATCGTGACGCTGCGGGTCTTCGGCGAGTACTCCCTCAAGGTCACGGACGCCGTCCCGCTGGTGACCAACCTCACCGGGACCGTGGACGTGACCAACAACGAGGCCATCACGAACTGGGTCGGCGCCCAGCTGCTGAAGGTGATGCGCACCGAGGTGACCCGGCAGATCCTCGGCAACGGCTGGCCGGTGCTGAGCCTGTCGGCGTACACACCTGACATCGAGCAGACCGTCATCGACGGCGGGAACGAGATCCTGAAGGCCTACGGCTTGGCCATCGTGCGCATGGGCAACTTCGACGTGAACCTCGCCGACCAGGACGAGGCGACCCTCAAGTCGCTGGCCAAGGACACCGCTTACTCCAAGCTGGCCGGCGGTTTCCAACAATACGCACAGGGCGAGGCCCTGCTCGGCGCCGGTGAGGGCATGTCCAAGGGCGGGGCGGCCGCCGGCGGCGCCATCCTGGCGACGGGCATGGGTGTGGGCCAGCAGGCGGTGGGTGGTGCGACCCAGCAGCCGCCGGCCCAGGCCCCGCCGCCGACCCAGCCCGCGGTCGGTGCCGGCGGCCAGTCGGCCCAGCCCACCCAGGAGGGACAGCAGCCCCAGATCGCCTGTCCTTCGTGCTCGGTCCAGAATCCGGCTGGGGCCCGGTTCTGCTCCTCGTGCGGCGCCCGCCTCACCCCGGCCGTCACCCACTGCTCGCAATGTGGCACC
>DATBBR010000107.1 GCA_036270875.1 Acidimicrobiales bacterium | reverse complement strand
TTCGGTGACCCGTCCGCCGCCCGTCGGGTCGTCGTGCAGCGGCCGCGTGTAGAAGCCCTTGACCAGCGCGACGTCGTCAGTGGTGAGGAGGGGGCCGAGGAGCCCCGTCACGAATGCCGGCGTGGTGTTCGCGACGTCGGCGTCGAGATACGCCACGACGTCGCCCGACGCCGCACCCAGCGCGGCGGCCATGGCCTGGCCCTTGCCGCCGGCGCCGCCGGGGCCGCTGACGACCCGGGCCCCGGCCTCGATGGCCCGGACGGCCGTGTCGTCGGTCGATCCGTCGTCGAGCACGATGACCTCGTCGACGAGGCCATTGCCCCCGTGCCGGGCCAGGAAGGGCTGGACCACGGCCCGGACCACCGAACCCACGGTCGAGCCCTCGTCGCGGGCGGGGATGCAGACCGAGACGGTGCGGCCCGTGCGGGCCTTGGCCTCGAGGACCAGGTCCGAGGAGAAGTCCCCGTGGTGAAAGGTGCGTGCCACGCCCACGATTCAAGCAGTCAGGCTGCGTTGAGGTGACCGGCCCCCAGCGACTACCATGGTTGACATCATCCAGAGCGACTGAGGGACGGGCCCGTCGAAGTCGCGGCAACCAGTGCAACGCACCTGGTGCCAATGCCCGATCGATGAGGAGGACAGATGGTCGATTTCGTCACCGGGCTTCGCTGTCGTGAATGTCAGCGTCCCTTCCCTGCCGAAGCGCTGCACGTCTGCGACTACTGCTTTGGGCCGCTCGAGGTGGCCTACGACTACGAGCGGATCGCCGCGACCGTCAGCCGTGAGCGGATCGAGGCCGGGCCGCGCACCATCTGGCGGTACCGGGACCTGCTGCCCGTCGACGACGAGTCGCCGGTCGACCTGGGCGCCGGGTTCACCCCGCTCGTGCGGGCGGACCGGCTGGCGGCCGAGCTGGGGCTGGGTGAGCTGTGGATCAAGGACGACACCGCGAACCCGACCGGCTCGTTCAAGGACCGCGTCGTCTCGGTCGCGCTGACCAAGGCGCGGCGTCTCGGCTTCAAGGTGGCCGCGTGCGCCTCGACCGGGAACCTCGCCAACTCGGTGGCGGCCCACGCCGCCCGGGCCGGCATGGACTCCGTCGTGCTGATCCCCCACGACCTCGAGGCCGCCAAGGTCACGATGACCGCGGTCTACGGCGGCACCGTCGTGGCGGTGGACGGCACGTACGACGACGTGAACCGGCTGTGCGCGGAGCTCACCAGCGAGCGTCCGAGTTGGGCCTTCGTCAACGTCAACGTGCGCACCTACTACGCCGAAGGGTCCAAGACCCTGGCCTTCGAGATCGCCGAGCAGCTGGGCTGGCAGGCGCCGGACCACGTGGTGGTCCCGATCGGCTCGGGCAGCCAACTCACGAAGGTGGCAAAGGGTTTCTCCGAGCTGGGCAAGGTCGGCCTGTTGCCCGAGGAGCCCGCCGTGCGGGTCTCGGGCGCCCAGGCCGAGGGGTGCTCGCCCGTGGCGACCGCGTTCTTGGAGGGCACCGACGCCATCCGGCCGGTCAAGCCCAAGACGATCGCCAAGTCGCTGGCCATCGGGAACCCCGCCGACGGCTGGTACGCGCTCGACGTCATGAGGAAGTCGGGTGGCTCCTGCGCGGCGGTGACCGACGACGAGGTGCGCGACGCCATCGGGCTGCTTGCTCGGACCGAGGGGATCTTCGCCGAGACGGCGGGGGGCGTGACGATCGCCACGCTGTGCCGGCTGGCCGCCTCGGGCGCCATCCGCCCCGACGAGCGGGTGGTGGCGCTGGTCACCGGGCACGGCCTCAAGACCGTGGAGGCGCTGACCGGGGCCGAGGGCTCCTCTCCGACCGCCACCATTGCCCCGACCCTGGCGGCCTTCGATGCCGCCGTCGACAGCATCGAGGAGACGCCGAGCCGATGAGCGTGACCGTCCGCATCCCCACCCAGCTGCGCACCCTGACGGGGGGCGCCGGCGAGATCGCCGTCGAGGGAGCCTCGGTGGGCGAGGTGCTCAAGGCCCTCGACGCCGCCCATGCAGGCTTCTCCGATCGCCTCTTCGACGAGGGGGGCAACCTGCGCCGCTTCGTCAACGTCTTCCTGGCCGACGAAGACGTCCGGTTCCTCGACGGCCTGGCCACGCCGGTGGCGGACGGCCAGACCCTGTCGATCGTGCCGGCGGTGGCGGGGGGCTGACGGCCCGGCCGCCGGGGAGGGGTCCGGCGGGAGGGGGCGGTCGGCCGGCAGGAGGCGCGCTCGCCCTTGCACGCGACCCTTAAGGTGGGTACCGTTAGCACTCAGACGACGAGAGTGCTAATGGAGGAATAGAACCAGATGGCCAAGATCATCTCCTTCCACGAGGACGCCCGCAGGGGGCTGGAGACCGGCATGAACAAGCTGGCCGACGCCGTGCGCGTGACCCTCGGCCCGAAGGGCCGCAACGTGGTGCTCGACAAGAAGTGGGGCGCCCCGACCATCACCAACGACGGCGTGTCGATCGCCAAGGAGATCGACCTCGAGGACCCCTTCGAGAAGATCGGCGCCGAGCTGGTCAAGGAGGTCGCCAAGAAGACCGACGACGTGGCCGGCGACGGGACCACGACGGCGACGGTGCTGGCGTGGGCCATGGTCCACGAGGGTCTGCGGAACGTGGCGGCGGGGGCGAACCCGATGTCGCTCAAGCGGGGTATCGAGGCGGCGGTGGAGACCGCGGTCGGGTCGATCCACGGGCTGGCCAAGGACACCGACTCCAAGGAGCAGATCGCGCAGGTCGCCTCCATCTCGGCGGCGGACGCGGAGATCGGCGGGATGATCTCGGAGGCCATCGACAAGGTCGGGCGTGACGGCGTCATCACCGTCGAGGAGTCGCAGACGTTCGGGATGGACATGGACCTGGTCGAGGGGATGCGCTTCGACAAGGGCTACATCGCCCCCTACTTCGTGACCGACCCCGAGCGGATGGAGGCGGTCCTCGAGGACGCCTACCTGTTGCTCGTGGGGTCCAAGATCACGGCGGTCCGGGACGTGCTGCCCCTGCTGGAGAAGGTCATGCAGAGCGGCAAGCCGCTGCTGATCATCGCCGAGGACGTCGAGGGCGAGGCCCTGGCGACGTTGGTCGTGAACAAGATCCGTGGGACGTTCCGCTCGGTGGCGGTGAAGGCGCCGGGCTTCGGCGAGCGGCGCAAGGCCATGCTCCAGGACATCGCGATCCTGACCGGTGGCCAGGTCGTGACCGAGGAAGTGGGCCTGAAGCTCGAGAACGTGACGCTGGACCTGTTGGGGTCGGCGCGCAAGGTCGTCGTCACCAAGGACGAGACGACCATCGTCGAGGGCGGCGGGACCGAGACCGACATCAAGGGCCGGATCAACCAGATCAAGACGGAGATCGAGAACACGGACTCCGACTACGACCGGGAGAAGCTCCAGGAGCGCCTGGCCAAGCTGTCCGGTGGCGTGACGGTCATCAAGGTCGGCGCCGCGACCGAGGTCGAGCTGAAGGAGAAGAAGCACCGGATCGAGGATGCGGTGTCGACCACCAAGGCTGCGATCGAAGAAGGCGTCGTGCCGGGTGGCGGTGTGGCCTTGCTCCGTGCGCAGACCGCCATCCTGGAGGCCTCCGAGAAGCTCGAGGGCGACGAGGCGACGGGTGCCCGGATCGTCGCGAAGGCCGTCGAGGAGCCGCTGAAGCAGATCGCGGTGAACGCCGGGA
>DATBBR010000106.1 GCA_036270875.1 Acidimicrobiales bacterium | reverse complement strand
AAACGAAGGGAGGGGCCACCATGGCGAGCACGGTGCGGGGCGTGGTGGCTCCGAAGAAGGGTGCCGCGGTCTCGATCGAGCGGGTCGTCGTCCCTGACCCTGGCCCCGGCGATGTGGTGGTGCGGGTGCAGGCGTGTGGCGTCTGCCACACCGACCTGCACTACCGCGAGGGCGCCATCAACGACGATTTTCCCTTCCTGCTGGGCCACGAGGCAGCCGGTCAGGTGGAGTCGGTGGGCGAGGGCGTGCACAACGTCGCGCCTGGTGACTATGTCGTGCTCGCCTGGCGGGCGCCGTGCGGCGATTGTCGCTCGTGCCGTCGTGGTCGGCCCTGGTACTGCTTCGCCAGCCGGAACGCCAGCCAGCCCATGGCCCTGACGGACGGAACGGTGCTCACGCCGGCGCTCGGCATCGGGGCCCTCGCCGAGCTCACCCTCGTGGCGGCGGGTCAGGCCGTCAAGGTCGATCCCGCGGCGCGTCCGGAGGCAGCCGGGTTGATCGGCTGCGGGGTGATGGCGGGCTTCGGGGCCGCGGTGAACACCGGTGGCGTGCGTTGGGGAGACGCGGTCGCCGTCATCGGCTGCGGTGGCGTCGGCGACGCGGCCATCGCCGGGGCGGCGCTGGCCGGAGCCCGGGAGGTGATCGGAGTCGACGTGGACACCCGCAAGCTTGAATGGGCCCGGCGGTTCGGAGCCACCCACACCGTCGATGCGTCACGTGAGGACCCCGTCGAGGCGGTGCGACGGCTCACCGGAGGTGCGGGCGCCGACGTCGTCATCGAGGCGGTGGGATCGCCCGAGACCTACCGCCAGGCCTTCTTCGCGCGGGACCTGGCTGGCACGCTCGTGCAGGTGGGCGTCCCCGACCCCACGATGAACGTAGAGCTGCCGATGATCGAGCTCTTCGGGCGCGGGGGCGCGCTCAAGTCGTCGTGGTACGGCGACTGCCTGCCGACGCGGGACTTCCCGATGCTGGTGGACCTCTATCTGAGCGGACGGTTGGATCTCGACGGGTTCGTATCGGAGACGATCGGTCTCCAGGACGTCGAGGAAGCCCTGGGCCGGATGACCCGGGGCGAGGTGCTCCGCTCGGTCGTCGTCCTCTAGGTCACGAGGCCGAGGGCCGGGAGTCGGCGGTGGCCGCCGCCACGCCCATCAGGCTCAGGACGGCGTCGAGACCGCGGTCGCGGTTGTCATCGGCCGGAGGGAGGAGGTACACGGGCAGTCCGGCTCGGACGCCGCCGCCGTCGGTCAGCGGGTTGTCGCCAACCATCAGCGTCGCCGGCCGAGCCACCCGAAGCGCGTCACACGCGGCCTCGAACAGTCGCGGTGCCGGCTTGGCCACACCGTGCTCGCACGACAGGACGAACACGTCGACCAGTTGGTCGAGGCCGTGGGCGGCGAACACCGGGCGGATGTCCCAGCCGGTGTCGCTCACCACGCCGACAGGCACGCCGGCCGAGCGCAGACCTCGCAGAGTGGTCTCGGCGTCTGAGAACGGCTCCCAGCCGAACGGGCTGCTCTCGCGCTCGTACATCGCCTCGCTGAGCCCGCCGACGAGGACATCGAGACGCGAGTAGAGGGCGGTCCAGCACGCCCGGTGGGCCTCGGGGGAGAGGTCTCGGCCCTTGGACAGCTCCTCCGGGGTGCTGGCTCGCTCCTGGATCTCGGCCCACAGCTTCCGGGCCGTGCTGTCATCGACCTGCACCCCGAGGCTCTGAGCGGCCTGGACGATGGCTCGGTGGGCACCCGTCCGGCCGAACAAGGTATCGCCGAAGTCGAAGAGCACCGCTCGCAGCCTTGGCACGCCGGCACCCTAGCGGCGGGGAGTTGCATCCGTTCCACCTCTCGTCGAAAGGGGGCGCGTCGCTGGCCCTGCGAGGCGCTGCTTTCGACCACATATGGAACGAGCCGACGTGGAAGGTCGGGCTAACTCTTGTGCATCCCCGCAGGCGGCGGACGCGGGTCCACGCTCGTGTTCCACAACACGTCGAAAGAGGGCGGGTTGCTGGTGGTACGCGACGCCCCTTTCGACCAGATGTGGAATACGAGGACGGCGGAAGGACCGGCCAACCGGGCCGGCACCGCAGGTGCGGACGCAGTTGTTCCACATGGCGTCGACAAGCGGGCAGCACGGAGCTGCTATCGACCAAAGGTGGAACGGGAGGAGTGTGCGCGAGGAGACCAACCGATACACCCCGGCGATACGGTCGGCACATGCTGAGCTCGGTGCCCTACTGGCAGGCGGGGTCGAGAGACCTTCGCGGCCATAACCTCCGGCAGGCGGCGATGGCCGTGCTCGTGCTCGCCGGCAGGCCGCTGACGGTGGCAGAGGTTCTCACGGGCATCGAGGTCAGGGGTTGGCGGGTCCTCGGTTCCGATCCCCGCAAGGCCCTCGCCGACGCGCTCGCGTACGAGCACGGGCGGGGTCGGGTCGCGCGCGTCAGTCGCGGGACGTATCGGGCCGGCCGACTCGCGAGGACGACGGAGTGGCGGGTCATGACGCGCTACGGGCGGGGGGCGGCTTGAGTTGGCCCTCAGGGTGCGTTGGGCGCCGCGCAGCTGCCCAGGGGAAGGCAACGGGGGTCGAACACGGCGGTGGGCGTGGCCGGCCACTGCCCGAGGAGGTAGCGGTGACCTCCGTCGACGGACTGGTAGTGCCCGGGCTGGCCATCGGGCGCCACGGCCTTGGGATCCCACCACACCTCCTGGGCGTCCTTGATGCCCCCGTAGTCCGTCGTCCGGTAGAAGAAGCTGGGCACATAGGGCGAGTTGGAGAGGAGACGGATCCGGAACATCCCGTCGGCGAAGGTGCGGGGATCGAGCCTGGGGCCCGCCCCCTCCAGGCCGGAGAAGGCGAGCAGCAGGCTGTAGAAGTCCAGAGGCGCATCGAGCGGGGGGTCGGTGGTGGGGTCGATCGATTTGTACGCCTTCCACCACTGGCTCGCCTGGGGCGCCTGGGCGACGGGCAGGCTGCTGACGCCGAAGTCGTGCGCCCACTGCCGGGGGTCGTACTGGCGGGCGAAGAAGTCGCTGTCGCCCAGCAGGTAGCCCGTCTGGAGCCACTCGGGGAAGTACCCCTGCTCGGTCGCTGCCTTCGTTCCGAAGATCGGCGAGAACGGATCACACAGGCAGACGACCGTGGTGACCTTGGCCGCCTTCATCTGCTGCACCGCGTTGATCGCCTGGGTCTCGGCGGTGTTGACATCGAGGGCGTAGCCGATCTTGGTCGCTGTCGGGATCCCCTCCTTGGCCAGGCGGCTGCTGAGGTCGTCGCCCACACGGGAGTAGATGCTGGGGGTGCCGTCGAGATTGGTGGTCGGGTACAGGATCCCGTAGCGGCGGGGCTGCCCGTTGACCGGAGGGTTGCTGTCGGCCCCGCCAAACCGGGCCCGGCTGTGGGTCCCTAGGCGTTTGGCGATGTACTCGGCCACCATGGCGTCGGACGTGTCGGTGCTGGGGAGCATGCCGAACACGAATGGCGCGTGGGCGGCGTAGAAGCTCTGCGGCAGGGCGTTGCCGGCGATGTTGACGATGCCCCGCCGGGAGGTCTCGTCCAGGTAGGTGTCACTCGTGCCGCCGACATCGGAGCTGCCCACGCCAACGAAGGCGTGGTACTGCTGATCAGTCGCCACCGCGTCGGCTCGAGCCCCGGCGGAGTCGCCGAGCTGGGCCTGGGAGTTGAAGATCTCGACGTTCACGTGACGCCCATAGGTCTGGTAGTAGCGGCTGAAGAACTCGGCGTACACGTTGATGGTGTGGTCCTCGAGGGACTGCGACGAGGTCTGGCCGGCGGCTTGGGTGATGGAGTTGAGCTGCTGGCTCGACGGGGCCTGGTAGAAGACGAGGTTCACACTCGAGGGGCTGACGCCTTTGTACGTGGCCCCGCCGTTGTTGGCTCCGCTCCATCCCGGTTTGCAACCCGCGCTGGCCCCGAGGAGTGACTGTCGGGAGCAGTCGACCGGCGCGCCGGCGACGGCCGAGGGGGACGGACCCGCCCCAGGTTGGCTCCCGGGTGAGCCCGGGTTGTAGCCCGAGAACACGCTGGTTCGCGAGGGGGTGGTCGTGGGGGCCAGCCCGATCACCAGCGCCAGGGCCAACGCAATGGCCACGAAAGGCCCATACCGGCGGAGCAGCCAGCCTGTTGACCGCGGCGCCGGGGTGCTCACTCGTCGCCCCTGATGTGCGGGTCGGTCGAGCCGAGTAGTGACCGAGCCGCCGACTCCGGAGTGGTGTCGACGGAGCGCTCGGTGCCGAGATAGGACGCGACGACGCGCGGGTGGGCGACGACCTCCGCCGGGGGACCAGAGGCGACGACGGAGCCGGCCTCCATGGCGACGAGGCGGTCGGCGACCTCCGACACCAGGCCGAGCTCGTGCTCCACCAGGAGCAGCGCCGTCCCGGTGGTGTCGCGCAGCCAGCGGAGGAGCGGTCCCAAGCGCTCGGTCTCGTGGAGGGAGATGCCCGTCGCCGGCTCGTCGAGAAGCAGCACGCGAGGTCCCGCGGCCAGGCCGCAGGCGATGTCGACGATGCGTCGGGTGCCGGTCGACAGCTCCGAGAGGAGCGAGTCGGCGAAGGCGACCAGCCCGGTGAGCTCGAGCAGCTCGTCGACTCGCGACCACATAGCCCGTTCGGCGTCCCGGGCCACGGGCAGCGCGAGGACGCTCGACAATGGATCACGAACGTCGAGGTGACGGTCGGACGCCACGGCCACCGTCTCGCGCACGGTGAGGGCTGGGAACAACCGGGCCGATTGGAACGAGCGGCCCATGCCTTCCCGAGCTCGTCGCTCGGGGCTCCAGCTGGTGATGTCCACCCCGCCCATCAGCACCCTTCCGCTGTCGGGTGGGGTGAACCCGCTCAACAGATCGAACACGGTGGTCTTTCCGGCGCCGTTGGGACCGATGAGGCCGAGGATCTCGGCGTCGTGCACGGCCAGGCTCAGGTCGCCGACGGCCCGTATACCGCCGTAGTTCTTCGAGAGGGCCCGGCCCTCTAGCGCGACGTCGCCCACGGACGAGGTGGCCAGCGCTTGCGCGCGGGCCGGGGCGATGTCTGCCTTCGCGGTCGGCACGTCGAGGAACACCGCCCGCAACAGGTCGGGGCGCTCCACCAGCGCGGCAGTGGGCCCGTCGAACCGGACCCGACCCCGCTCGAGGAAGACGGCCCGGTCGCAGATCGTGAGGGCGACGTTGATCGACTGCTCCACCACGATCACCGTCGTACCTCGGGCGTGGATGAGGCGCAGCGTCTGGACGAGCTGTTCGACTACCGCCGGCGCCAGACCCAGGGACAGCTCGTCGATCATCAACAGCGTCGGACGGGCCATGAGGGCCTGGGCCAGGGTGAGCATCTGCTGCTCGCCTCCTGACAACGTGCCCGCGGTCTGCGACAGGCGCTCGGCCAAGACGGGGAAGAGCTCCAGCGCCTGGGCCAGGCTGCGGGTGAGGTGGTCCGGGTCGCGCCGATGGAGCCAGCCGGCGACGCGCAGGTTCTCGGCCACACTCAGCCCGGGAAACGTGCCCCGGCCACCCGGGACGGTGACGATCCCCATGCCCGAGGTGCGCTCAGGGGGGGTTCGGGTGATGTCCTCGCCGTGGAAGACGACCGCACCGCCGGTGACGGGGACGGCTCCGGCCACAGTCCGCAGCAGCGTGGACTTGCCCGCGCCGTTGGTCCCGAGGAGGGCGAGCATCTCGCCCTCGGCCACCTCGAGGTCGACGCCGAAGAGGATCTGCACGGGGCCGAACGACGCATCGAGGCTGCGGCACACCAGCACCGGCCGTCCGCTGGTCGGTGCCGGCGGCGCCGTCACGGTTGGCGCGGCGGCAGGAGGTTCCGGCGGCTCGTCGCGCTCGAACGCGGGCAGCGGATGAAGAGCTGGTCCTCCCCCGAGACGGCGGATCAGGGCGTCGCGTGCCGAGAACACGGCGCGGCCGAGGCCACCAGGGAGCACGAGGAGCACGAGCAGCAGCCCCAGGCCGGTGGCCAACTGCGCCCACTGTGCCGTGAGCGAGAGGGTGGCCCCTCGCACGACCACGGCACCGAGCACGGCTCCGAGGAGCGAGCCGACGCCTCCGATGACCGCCATCGAGAAGACGGCGATGCTGGCCGCGGGCGAGAACGCCGACACAGAGACGGCGTGATCGTGGGCGGCGAGGACCCCGCCCGCGACACCCGCCACGAAGCCGGACACGGCGAACGCCATCAGCTGACTGCTGACGCGGCTGATCCCGAACGAGCGGGCGGCCCGGTCGTTGTCCCGCATGGCGATGAGTACCCGCCCCGTGCGGGTGCGGCGGAGCACCGCGGCAGCGAGGACGAGCAGGACCAGCACGGCGAGGCTGAAGTAGAAGTAGGCCAGCTCGCCGTTGAGGTCGAAGCGGCCGAACAGCACTGGTCGCTCGGGCCGATGGGTGGGCAGCAGGTAGGGGAAGAACCGGGCGTTGAGAAAGAAGGACCCCACCGCCACGGCGAAGCCCAGGCTCGTGACGGCGAACAGGAAGCCCCTGATCCGGAACGCCGCCGCGCCGAGCAGCATCGACACCACCGCACCGGCACCGCCGCCGAGGACCAGGGCCAGCAGGAAGTCCCAGTGGAGGTCGGCGCTGAGCCGGGCTGCCACGGCCGCCCCGATGGCGACCAGACCGAACTGGCCGAGGCTGATGTGGCCGCTCCAGCCCGTGACCACGACCAACGACACCGCCACCATGGCGAACACGAGCACATCGGAAGCGAGAAACACGCGGCTCGGGGTCAGGGCTGTTGGCACGGTCACCACGACCGCGGCCACCGCCGCCCATACGGCGAGCCGCCCCCATCGCACCGCGGGCAGCCGGCGCTGCCAGGTGGCCAGGGGGCGCACGTTGTCGATCGCCTCCCAGCTGGTCGCCTGGGAATGTTCCGACCGCTCGCGCCGGCGGCCCTGCAGGAGCAGCGCCGCGATGATGAGGCCCACGAACACCACGTCGGAGACGGTGGACCCGCCGTAGGCGTAGTACAGGCCCTGCTCGATGGCGCCGACCGCAAGTCCGGCCACGATGGCGACGCGGACGTCCTCGAAGCGGGCCAGGACGGCTACGGTCAGCGCCCGCAGCAAGAGGGTCGGCCCTTGCAGGGTGCTGCCGGAGACGATGCCCACCACGGGTGAGCGCAGCACCGTGGCCAGCCCGGCGAGGAGCGCGGCCAGGACCCACGCCAGCGTGGCGAGCCGGCGCACGGGGATACCGAGCAGCGCTGCCCGCTCGGTGTTCTCGGCCGAGGCTCGCGTGGCGACGCCCAGGTCGGTTCGACGAAGGAACGCCCCGAGGGCAACGGCCACGAAGGGAACGGCGGCAATCAGCAGCACGGTGTTGCCGTCGAACACCACACCGGTGACCCGGAAGTGCAGGTCGGAGAGCGGCGTCCGCAGCCCCGCCGATGCGGGACTTCCGGCGAACGCCTGCCCTACGGCGTACTCGCCGAAGGCGAGGAGCTGGGCCATGCCGATCGTCGCCACGCTCAGCACGAGTCGCGACGAGGTGAAGAAGCGCCGTGCGAGACCCAGCTCGAGGACCAGCCCGGCCGCAGCGGCGGTGAGGACCCCCACCACCAGCGCCGCCGCCCACGGCCAACCCGACGCCCTGATGAGGTTCTCGAACAGCACGGCGCCGAACACACCGATCTCGGCCAGGGCGAAGTTGATGATCCGGTTGGCCCGGTAGACGAGGATCAGGCCGATGGCGATCAGGCTGTACGTCGACCCCGTCACGAGTCCGTAGAGCAGGATCCCGTAGGGCACCTGACGAGGGAGCAGGAAGTGAAAGACCGCCACCAGGACGAGCGCGGCGCCGACGGTCGACGCCCCCGCCCGGACAGCGGGGTGGTCCAGAACGGCCGGTGGCCGCCAGGTCAGCCCCGGATCGCCGGTGCGTGACATGCGCCGGTCACCGTATCGGACCCGCGCCGGTAGGGTGAGCCGGTAATGCTCTCCAACGTCTCCGGGTTCCCCCGCATCGGGGACCACCGCGAGCTGAAGGTGGCCACCGAGCGCTACTGGAACGGCGAGGTGAGCGAGGATGAGCTGCGCCGGGTGGCCCAGGACATCCGGCGCCGCAACTGGCTCTTCATGCGGGACGCCGGCGTCGACCTGGTTCCCTCGAACGACTTCTCGCTCTACGACCAGGTCCTCGACACCATCGCCCTCGTCGGTGCGGTGCCGCCCCGCTACGGCCGCACCGCAGGCGCCGTGGAGCTCGACACCTACTTCGCCATGGCCCGTGGCCGGCAGTCGGCGGGCGTCGACGCCATCGCCACGGAGATGACGAAGTGGTTCGACTCGAACTACCACTACATCGTCCCGGAGCTGTCCACCGACACCGAGATCGGACTGTCGAGCAGCAAGCCGTTCGACGAGCACGGAGAGGCCGTCGCCCTCGGCATCGACACGGTGCCCGTGCTCGTCGGGCCGCTCACCATGGCGGTGCTGGCCAGATCTCCGGGTGGCGGTGAGCTCGATCGGCTGGCCCTGGTCGAACGGCTGGTCGAGGTGTACGGGCAGGTTCTCGCTCGCCTCGGCGCCCAGGGCGCCCGGTGGGTCCAGCTGGACGAGCCGGTGCTCGTGGGCGATCGGTCGCCGGCCGAGCTCGGGGCGCTGCAGGGCGCCTACCGCCGGCTGGCAGATGTGAGTGGGCGACCGAGCATCGTCGTCAAGACCTATTTCGGCGACGTCGGTGGGGCGTACCCGGTTCTGAGCGGGCTTCCGGTCGAGGGCATCGGCCTCGACTTCGTCCGGGGCGCGGCCAACGCCGAGCTCATCGGCGAGCGTGGTGGCCTCGGCGACAAGACGCTGTTCGCCGGTGTCGTCGACGGCCGCGGCGTGTGGATCAACGACCTCGGCGCCAGCATCGACCTCATGCGCCGGCTTCAGGAACGGGCCGGCGACGTCGTGGTATCGACCTCGTGCTCGCTCCAGCACGTTCCGGTCGACCTCGAGGCCGAGACGAGGCTCGACGCCGAGATTCTCTCGTGGCTCGCCTTCGCCCGGCAGAAGGTACGCGAGGTGGTCCTCCTGGCCCGTGGCCTCGATCGCGGGGTCGAGGCGATCGCAACCGAGCTGGCCGCCAACGAAGAGGCCCTGCGCAGTCGCCGAACCTCACCTCGGACGGTCGACGCGGGAGTCCGCGAACGGTTGGCTTCGCTGACGGGCAGCGAGCGGCGCGCCGGTGACTACCCGAGCCGCCGTGAGCGTCAGCGGCGCATCCTCGGCCTTCCGACGTTCCCCACGACGACGATCGGGTCGTTCCCCCAGACCCGCGAGGTCCGCCGCGCCCGCGCTGCCCACCGACGGGGCGAGTTGAGCGACGAGGCCTACGAACGACAGATGCAGGACGCCATCGAGGGAGTCATCCGGTTCCAGGAGGAGGCGGGGCTGGACGTGCTGGTGCACGGCGAGCCGGAGCGCAACGACATGGTGCAGTACTTCGCCGAGCAGATCGACGGTTACAGCTCCACCGAGAACGGGTGGGTCCAGTCGTACGGGAGCCGGTACGTGCGCCCGCCGATTCTGTACGGCGACGTGAAGCGATCGGGTCCCATGACGCTGCGGTGGACCGCCTACGCCCAGTCGCTCACGGAGCGGCCAGTCAAGGGGATGCTCACCGGTCCGGTGACGATGCTCCTGTGGTCGTTCGTCCGCGACGACCAGCCGCTGGCCGACACCTGTAGGCAGCTGGCCCTGGCTGTGCGGGACGAGATCGCCGACCTCGAGGACGCGGGCGTGAGGGTGATCCAGGTCGACGAGGCTGCGCTTCGCGAGGGCCTGCCGGCGCGCCGGGAGGCGTGGCCGGAGTATCTGGCATGGGCCGTCGAATGCTTTCGCCTGGCCACTTCGGGAGCGAGCGACGACACCCTTCTCCAGACCCACGTCTGCTACTCGGAGTTCGGCGACATCGTGGAGGCCATCGACGAGCTGGATGCCGACGTGGCCCTTCTGTGGT
This sequence comes from Acidimicrobiales bacterium, assembly GCA_036270875.1. Lineage (NCBI taxonomy): Bacteria > Bacillati > Actinomycetota > Acidimicrobiia > Acidimicrobiales > Acidimicrobiales bacterium. The sequence goes on along the minus strand of DATBBR010000106.1, from coordinate 23,801 downwards.
GCGCTCGGGCGGGGATGCGGTTGCTCGACGACCTGCGCGGTCACGGCTACGCCCGCGAGGTGGGCCCCGGCGTGTGGGACATCCACTCGCCTCGCGTGCCCTCGGCGGGGGAGATGGCCGATGAGATCCGAGCCGCCGTCAAGCGTCTCGGGGCCGAGCGGCTGTGGGTCAACCCGGACTGCGGTCTGAAGACGAGGGGATGGGACGAGACCCGGGCCAGCCTCCGCAACATGGTGGAAGCAGCGCACACGCTCCGCGAGGAGTCGGGCGAGGCCTAAGGGGCCGAAGAGCCGAGCGCCTCCGGGAGCGGTTGATCGAGTGGAGTGCCGAGGGCGGTCTTCAGCCATCTCCGGTTGGCTCCGGCCACCGTGAGCGTTCGGGCCACAGCGTCGGCGACCCGCGCCACCCGACGGGCTCCACCCGGCGCAGCCCCGTCGAGCAGGTCGTTCCAGTAGATGCCCCACCCTCCTCCCACGGCGCGGGCGACGAGCGGCGACGTGAGGAGGCGTCCCACCAGCGAGACCATCCTGGGGCTGGACACGAGGGTGGCGTGGACCTCAGCGGTGGCCGCCTGGTAGGGGAAGTGGGCCCGGCGGAGGTGGGCCACGTACCGGGAGGCGGCTTCGCCGGGCCGCTCGATCACCGCCGTGGCGGCGGCCCGGCCGCTGTCCATGGCCTGGGCGATCCCCTCGCCCTGGAGCGGGTTGACGAGGCCGGCGGCGTCGCCGATCAGCAGCACGCGTCCTCGGGCCGGGACGGTGCCGACCATCCCCATCTTGAGCCAGCCACCCAGCCGGCCCTTCTTCGGCGCCGCGCTGGCGGTCCCGACCAGTCCGAGGGCACGCAGGTGGTCGAGGAAGGCGTCGAGCTGGCGGGTGGCGCGGGCGCCGGCGCGCCGGTCGCTCCCTGTCCCGAGGCCGAGCCCGGCGTTGGCTCGGCCGTCGGGTCCGGGGAAGATCCAGCCGTAACCGGGAAAGGCGCGCCCCGGCGTGGCATCCCAGAAGGCGATGTAGGGCAGCTCGACCGCCTGGTCGAGATAGGCCCGCATGGCGAAGCCCCACAGCACCCGCCGGTGGTCGACGAGCCCAGCCGACTCGGCCACCCGGCTGGCCGCGCCATCGGCGCCGATGACGACGTCGGCCTCGATGGTGCCGCCCTGGTCGAGGGCGATGACCGCCGGCCCCGCTGGCCCGGAGCTGACGGCGCCGACGCGGCCCGTCACCTCCTCGGCCCCGGCGTCGAGGGCAGCCTGGCGCAGCCAGGCGTCCAGGCTGGTCCTGGGAATTGCCCACGCCTCGCCGGGATAGGCGAGGCCGGGAACGGCGGGGAGCAGGGCGCGTCCGCCGGTGGGCCCGACGACGACCATGTCCCCAAGGTGCAGTGCTTCCGGGCGCTCGAGGCCGAGCTCCGCCAGGAGCTGCACGCCCCGCGGCCCGACGAGGTCGCCGCACGCCTTGTCCCGAGGGAAGCCGGCCTTGTCGATGAGAGCGACGCTCGCTCCGGCGCGGGCCAAGGTGAGGGCGGCGACGCTTCCGGCCGGGCCGGAGCCCACGACCGCCGTGTCGAACCGCGGACCTCGCACCCACCTGTCTTAGCTGTTTCTCGGCCCCCGCGGGACCGCACTAGGGTGAGCCCGCCCTGTCGGGGAGGTGTTCGATGCAGGTGCGATCGCGGACCGAGCCCAATCGCTTCGCTCGCGAGCTGTTCGACGGGCTGCCCGCCCGCTACGACGCGCTGGCCGAGATGCTGTCGTTCGGTCAGAACGGGCGGTGGCGGGCGGCCATGGTGGACAAGCTCGTCAACGGCGTCAACGGCGCTGGGGCTGCCCACTCCGGTGACGCCGTGCTGGACGTGGCCACGGGTACCGCCGGCGTCGCCCTCATGCTCGAGGAGCGTACGAGGGCCAGAGTCGTGGGTGTCGACCTGACGGAGGCCATGCTGCGGCGGGGTCGGGAGAACGTCTCCCGCCGGGGCCGGTCGGCGCGCATCGCCCTGCTGCTGGGACAGGGGGAGCGGCTTCCGTTCGCCGACGCCAGCTTCGCCGGTCTCACCTTCACGTACCTGCTCCGCTACGTCGCCGACCCGGCCGCCGCCGTGGCTGAGCTGGCGCGGGTCGTGCGCCCAGGGGGTGTAGTCGCCTCCCTCGAGTTCCACGTGCCCTCAGGCGAGCCGTGGCGGTCGCTGTGGTGGCTGTACACGCGGCTTCTCCTTCCCGTCGGGGGCGCCGTCCTCGGGGGTCGGGAGTGGTTCGAGGTCGGCCGCTTCCTCGGCCCCAGCATCAACCGGCACTACGAGCGCTACCCCGACGAGTGGACGCTCGACGCCTGGCGGCGGGCGGGGCTGGTCGACGTCGGGCTGCGAACCATGAGCCTGGGAGGCGGTGTGGTGATGTGGGGCAGGAAGGCCGACCAGGCTGGTGAGTGACGAGGTCGAGGGCGACGAGTCCCAGGCGGCGGCGTTCTACGCCGCCGCCGGCGGCGGCTGGCGGGAGTGGTGGACGGTGCTCCACCCTCCGTACACGGCCTGGCACCTGAGCTACGTCGTGATCGGGGCCTGCCTGGCGCCGACCGTGGGGGTGGGGCGACTGGTGGCCACGCTCATCGCCTTCTTTCTTGCCGTAGGCGTCGGCGCCCACGCCCTGGACGAGCTCAACGGGCGTCCTCTGCGTACCCACCTGCCCGGGGCGGCACTGCTCGGCGCCGGCGTCGTCGGACTGGCGGGGGCGGTGGCGCTGGGCGCCATCGGGGTAATCAAGGTCGGGGTGGGGCTCGTGCCGTTCATCGTCGTCGGAGCGCTGCTGGTTGTCGGCTACAACCTCGAGCTGGTCGGTGGGCGGGTGCATACCGATCTCGGCTTCGCCGTCTCGTGGGGCGCGTTTCCCGTGCTCACCGCCTACTTCGCCCAGGCCGGCGATCTGGACGTCTCGGCGGTGGCCGGTGCCGCCGGGGCGCTGGCACTGTCCTGGGCCCAGCGCCGGTTGAGCACGCCCGCCCGGGAGCTGCGCCGGCGAGTCAGGGCGGTGGACGGGAGTATCACGCTCGTCGACGGCCGGGTCGAGGCCCTGAGCCGCGAGCGGATGCTGCGACCACTGGAGGACGCGCTGCGCGCCCTTTCCTGGGGGGTGGTCGCGCTGGCGGCCGGCCTGGCCTTCGCACGACTGGGCCCCTGAGACTGATCAGGAGGCCCCAGCGAGATGCTGGCGGAATCCCGCCACCGTGGACTCCACCACCCGATCGTGCCCCCAACGCAGGAGGGGGTAGGCGACCCTGGCGACGGCCCGCATGGCCCGTTGTCGCATCTCGATGGTCCAGGCCACGCTCACCTCCGTGCCGGAGTCGGCCGGCGAGAGCGTGAGCAGGGCCTCACCAGTGAGGTCGCCGCCGACCGTGGCCTCGATCCGCTCCGGGGGCTGGCTGCAATTGATCGTGACCTGTACCCGCATGCGGTAGGGAAGCGGGGGAGTCACGGTGCCGTCGAGGACCGAGCCGGCCTTCAGACCGTCCCCCACCACCCGAAACTGACCCAGCCACCCCCACCACGCCGGGAAGTGCTCGACGTCCTCGATCGAGCTCCACACCACGGCCGGGGTGACGGGAAAGCGGTAGCTCCGGTGGAAGTCGATCACGTAGGGGGACCGAGGCACCGTGTGCAGGGTAGTGGCTGGCGGCGAACAAGGGCCCCTCGCTCGCAACGTTGAGGAAAGCTGACACTATGACGCTTAGATCGCTTGACAGGACACTGAAGGGGACGGCATACTCGAACTGTCAAGACATGGCTCTCACAGGAGGAAGCCAACAGATGCTTACGCGTACAGACCCCTTCCGGGAGCTGGATCGTTGGGCGGGTCACGTCCGGGGCGGGGCCGTCCGTGGCGGCGCCGTACCGATGGACGCCTTTCGGCGGGGCGACTCGGTAGTCGTCAACTTCGACCTTCCCGGCGTTGATCGCGGATCGATCGAGCTGACCGTTGAGCGCAACGTCCTCACGGTCAAGGCCGAGCGACCCGGATCCCACGAGAAGGACGACGAGGTTCTCGTGGCCGAGCGGCCCGCGGGCCAGCTCACCCGCCGGGTGGTCCTCGGCCGGTCGCTCGACACCGACCGTGTCGAGGCCAGCTACGACCGGGGCGTGCTCAGCCTCTCGATCCCCGTCGCCGAGAAGGCGAAGTCTCGGCGGATCGAGATCGGCGTTTCCGGCGCCGAGGCCATCGAGGACGCGGCCCAGGCCGCCTGACCTGTCTGCAACAGGCAACGAGCCGAGGCACCAGCCCTAGGGCTGGTGCCTCTTGGCGTCCCCTAGAGGTGGATGCCGCACTCGAGCTTCTCGAGATCGGACCAGCGCCCGGCGCGCGATCCCTCTCCCTCTGTGACCGGCCGGGTGCACGGCCAGCAGCCGATGGAGGGATAGCCCTGCTCCACCAGCGGGTTGACGATCACGTCGTGGTCGGCGATATAGCCGGACACGTCGAGATCGGACCACGTGGCCAGCGGGTTGACCTTGACCAGGCCCCGTCGGTCCAACGCCACGATGCGGGCGTCGGCCCGCGACGCCGCCTCAACCCGGCGCAAGCCGCTCATCCACGCCAGCTTGCCGTCGAGGGCCTTGTCGAGTTGGTCCACCCGGCGGACACCACAGCAGGCGTCGACGTCGGTGCGCCAGCGGTCGTCGAGCGGCACGTCCGGACGCATGATCCGGAGATTGAGGTTGTAGCGGTCCCAGATGCGCTCGAGGGTGCTCAGCGTCTCCGGAAAGTGGTACTGCGTATCGAGGAAGACGACCTCGACGTCGGGGTCGACCTTGGTGGCGATGTCGATGAGCACGGCGTCGGCCATCGAGGCGCTGAGGCACAAGCCCTCGCCGAACGTCTCCACCGCCCACCTCACCACCTCGACCGGCGCCGCCGTCTCGAACCGGTCGTTGAGGTCGGCAAGGTCGACGTCGTCGAGGCCGGCGGGACGGCGCCGGACGCCTGAGATGGTCAGCTGTGCAGTGCGTTCCATACGCTCTCCACGGACTCCTCCAGGGTTTGGAGGTGGGCAGGAATCTCGAGGTCGGGAGCCAGCGGGGGCTCGTAGGGATCGTCGACCCCGGTCATGCCCCTCACCTCTCCGGCGCGAGCCCGGGCGTACAGGCCCTTGACGTCGCGCTGGGCGCACACCTCGGGCGGCGTCGAGACGTAGACCTCGAAGAACCGCCCCTGGTGTCGCGCCCGCACCTCGTCTCGGGCGGCGCGATAGGGCGAGATCAGCGAGCACAGCACGACGACGCCGTGGCGAGACAGCAACTCGGCCACGAAGCCCACCCGGCGGACGTTCTCGTCCCGGTCCTCGCGGGAGAATCCCAGCTCGCGGGTGAGATGGGTCCGGATGACGTCGCCGTCGAGGGCCTCTACGGCGAAGCCGTCAGCCGAGAGGCGTCGTTCCAGGGCGCCGGCGATGGTGGACTTGCCCGACGAGGGCAGGCCGGTGAACCACACCGTGACGCCGGACCGCAGGCGCGCCAGCCCTGAGGACGGACCGGGCGGCGGATGCGGAGCGAGGTCGGCGGGGGGCACCACCAGCAGTCAAGCATTCCTGAGTAATCTGATCAAGTTTTCCGGGAATGCTTAGGTCACGAGCGCCGCGACGTACGCCTTGAAAGCGGACGACGGTGGCGGAGCTCCGCCACCGTCGTCTCCCCCCCGCAAGTTGCCCCACCACCCGAGCGAGTGACTGGTGTTCCCCCCCGTATCCCCCCGGTGGGGTCCTGCATGCTGTCGCAGCGTACGGGAAGGTCGGTACAGATGTCGATGGGCAATAGGGGCTATTTCACGTTGGATGTGGCCACCTAGACCGCCTAGTCGGGTTGGTGCCCCTGGGCCCGCTCAGCCCTCGACATTCTGGAGGAGGCGGACGTCGAACCCGTTGGTGGGTGTACGCCGCACGGTCACCCCCACCTCCCAGTAGAAGCCGTCGCTGCTCTTGTGTCGGGCCAGTACCTGGGTGCCGGGGCCACCCCGCGCCGGCGCCTCCGTCCTGTTCGACCAGTGGTTGGCCGCCAGCTCGAACCGGAAGAAGTTCAGCAGCTCGTCGGAGCTGGCTGTCGCGCTGAAGCCGACGCCCCGGTCGTAGGGACCGTTGAGCCGGTCGTAGTTCGTCCGGGTGACCGCCGAGGCGCCAGCGGGGACGACAAGGGCGTCCATGACGTCTGCCGGGGGCTGGCCGCTGGACCGCAGTGGTGCGAAGTCGGGCGCCGCCGCCCGGGGCGCGAGGGCTGGCGGCGGGACGGACCCGGTGGGGGACGAGCCCCCGCCGATGCCCCCGCCGCGCGTCAGGCCCACGCCCACCCCGGCGACGACGATCACGAGCACAGCCACGCCCAGGGCCAGTAGGACGCCACGGCGACGCAGTGGGCTCCCGCTCCTGTCCCGGGTGGTGGGCTCGCCTCGCGGCTCGGCGGTGATCGGCGGAGAGCTCCCGCTGGCGCCTGGGCTGGGACCGGCATCCTCGAGCATCCGCGTCGATGCTAACGGCCGGCGCTGCCCGTGAGACCCGCAGTCGGGCCGGAGCCACCCGAGTAGGGCGGGCAGGAAGCCCCGGGAAGACGCCGAACTTGTCCTTGATGCGTCATGGCGCGCGTCTATCGCGATGGCTGGGTCGGCTGGGGGCGACGGCACTGACGAAGCGACTCGCGGCCCTCGCCCCATCTGGTCCCCCGACCTGGCCGCGAGCGGCGGTAAATCGCTTCCGCCGTTCAATCGGTCTGAACCCGGCGACCCGTCGGCGCCTGCGCGCCGCACCAATGTGGGCTGGGGCCGCGGCGGTGCCCGTGGGCGTGATCATGGTGGCGATGTCGTTGAACCGCGTGCACGACCCCGGTCCGCAGCGACCGTTGGCGACGGGCACCTCAAACCGTCCGATCGCCGGTATGGAGGCGACGGCACCCGCAGTGGCGCTGGCCCCGGCCACGATGACGCCGGCAGCCGCACCTCCCGCCATCGCGGCGACGCCTGCGCTCCGGCCCCACGAGCTGTTCGGCTTCGCTCCGTACTGGACGTTGCCGATGGCGGGCGGCTTCGATCTGCGGGACCTCACGACGGTCGCCTACTTCGGCGTCGACATCGCTCCTGACGGCAGCATCATCGGGAGCGGTGACGGCTGGGCCGGCTACCAGAGCCAGGACCTCGCCCAGCTGATATCGGCGGCGCACTTTGCGGGCGACCGGGTCGTGCTCACGGCGAAGTCGTTCGACCAGGCGACCCTGGACCGGCTCTCGTCGGACCCGACCGCTGCGGACCGTCTGGGCTCGCAGCTGGTCCAGGCGATCCAGGCCAAGGCCATGGACGGGGCCAACCTCGATCTCGAAGGGCTGGGTGGCGCTGATCGTGTCGGCTTGGCGCGGCTCGTGGGCGCGGTCTCGGCTCGGCTGCATGCCGCCAACCCTCACTGGCAGGTCACGGTCGACACCTACACGAGCTCGGCGTCGAACCCGAACGACTTCTTCGACGTGCCTGCGCTGGCTCGAGTGACCGACGGCCTGTTCGTCATGGCCTACGACATGGAAAGCTCGGGCGCCGCCAGCCCGAACTCCCCGCTCAACTACTACGCCGCCAACGTCGCCCAGGCCATGACGGCATACCGCTGGGCGGCGCCCTCCTCCAAGATCATCCTCGGGCTGCCCTTCTACGGCTACGACTGGCCGACAGCCAACAACGCGCCAAACGCCTCGGCCACCGGCGGTCCCGCCGCCGTGGGCTACGGCCGGATCCGCGCCGCCGGGCTACCCACGTACTGGGACCCGAGGGGAGCGGTGCCCTGGACCGCCTATCAGGTCGGGGGCCAGTGGCACGAGGCCTACTACGACAATCCCCAGTCCCTCGCCATGAAGGCATACCTGGCGGACGCGGACGGCCTGGACGGAGTGGGGATCTGGGCCCTGGGCATGGATGGCAACGACCCGGCCATGACCGCGGCGCTGTTGGGCAGGGCCCGACCGCTCAAGCTGCCGACGGGCCCGTCGACGCTCTCCTCCTCGAGGCCGCCGCCGGCTGCACCCCCTCCCGAAGCGGCTCCCGGGACCCCGTCAGGGGGGCCGCCACCAGCGCCGTCTCCATCGCCGACATCGCCGCCACCGTCAAGCCCTCCGCCGCCGAGTGGCGGGGGTTCGCCGCCACCGACCTCCTCTCCGATCCCCCGGGTGACCGTGCCGTAGAGGCTCCGTCCCTGACGCAAGCTCGGGGCGGCGGCCGCTAAAGTGTCCTTTACGTGCACGTCAACTTCTGGCGGGCAAGGATGGGTGTTGGGCTGGCGACGAGGAGGCGCAGGTTGCGCGTAAGGGCGAGGTCAACGGCGACCGAGCACAGTCGAGCACACCCTGAGGGTGTCCCCGGCGATCGCTACAAGTGGACAGCGCTGTCGAACACGACCCTCGGCGTCTTCATCGTCCTCATCAATCAGTCGATCGTCATCATCTCGCTGCCGTCGATCTTTCGTGGCATCCACCTCGACCCGTTGCAACCGGCCAACATCGGCTACCTGCTGTGGCTCCTCATGGGGTTCCTGGTCGTCACGGCGGTCTTGGTCGTGACCTTTGGGCGCATCGGCGACATCTTCGGACGCGTGCGGATGTACAACGCCGGGTTCCTCGTCTTCACGATCGCCTCCATTGGGTTGTCCGTGGTACCGAGCACCGGATCGGCCGGCGCGCTCGAGCTCATCTTCGGGCGCATCGTCCAGGGTGTCGGCGGCGCCCTCTTGATGGCCAACTCGACGGCCATCCTCACTGACGCCTTCCCGCAGGAGGAGCGGGGGATGGCCCTGGGCATCAACATGGTGGCGGGCATCGCCGGCGGGTTCATCGGCTTGATCGTCGGCGGGCTGGTCTCCGAGATCGACTGGCGACTCGTCTTCCTGGTGAGCGTGCCTGTCGGGGTGTTCGGCACCGTGTGGGCCTACCTGAAGCTGAAGGATGTCAGCGAGCGGGTGAAGGCCCGGACCGACTGGTGGGGCAACGCGACCCTTGCGGCGGGCCTGGTCGCCATCCTGGTGGGCATCACGTACGGCATCCAGCCCTACGGAGGGCACGCGATGGGCTGGACCAACCCGATGGTGGTGGCCGAGATCGTCGGCGGCGTGGCGCTGCTCCTTCTGTTCGCGTGGATCGAGACCAGGGTGCCGGAGCCCATGTTCGACCTGGGCCTGTTTCGCATACGTGCGTTCAGCAACGCCGGGGCCGCGAACCTCCTCTCGGCGGTGGGACGCGGTGGATTGCAGTTCATGCTCATCATCTGGCTCCAGGGCATCTGGCTGCCCCTTCACGGCTACAGCTTCGAGCGGACACCGTTGTGGGCCGGGATCTATATGGTCCCGTTGAGCGTCGGGTTCCTCTTGACCGGACCTGCGGCGGGGTTCCTCTCCGATCGGTTCGGCAACCGAGCGTTCTCGGTCGGGGGCATGGTCCTGGCGGCGGCGTCGTTCGCCTTGCTCATGTTGCTGCCGACGAACTTCGGCTATGTCGGGTTCGCCATCCTGCTGTTCGTGAACGGGGTCGGCAATGGACTCTTCGCGGCTCCGAACACGACGAGCATCATGAATGCGGTACCAGCCGCGCAGCGAGGCGCGGCGTCGGGTGTGCGGGCGACGTTCATGAACACCGGATTCGTGCTGTCCATCGGGATCTTCTTCTCGTTGATGATCGTCGGGCTGGCCTCTCGTCTGCCGGCGGCCATGCACGCAGGTCTCGTCGCCCAGGGTGTGCCGGCGGCCGACGCCTCCAGGGTTGCCGGGCTGCCGCCGGTGGGAAGCCTTTTCGCCGCCTTCCTCGGCTTCAACCCGATGAAAACCCTGCTCGGACCGCACGTGCTGAGTGCGCTGCCTGCCTCGAACGCCGCGTTCGTGACGGGCAAGTCCTTCTTCCCATCGCTGATCTCTGGTCCGTTCCACTACGGTCTGATGATCGCGTTCAGCGCTTCAGCGGCGATGTGTTCGGTGGCCGCGCTGGCGTCATGGCGGGCCGGTAGCGGCAGGGACCCGACACGCCGCCGTCGGGAGCCGGCGATCGACCAGCTGGCGGCGGCCGAGACGGAGGCATGGGTGGGAGCATGACCGATGGCGCCCTTCGCATCGGGGAGGTGGCGACGCGCGCGGGCGTCTCGTGCCGGACGCTGCGGTACTACGAGGAGCTGCGACTGCTGGCGCCGTCGGGGCACAGCGCCGGTGGTGCGCGCCGGTACACCGAGGACGACCTCGCCCGCCTGCTCCGCATCAGGGAGCTGCAGGAGGTGATGGGCTTCGACCTCGAGGAGATCGGTGCCATCCTCGGTGCCGAGGATCGGCTCGCCGAGCTGCGGACGGAGTGGCGCGATGGTGCCCAGCCCGAGCGCCAGGACGAGATCCTCGCCGAGGCGGTCAAGATCAACGACCGACTCCGCCAGCAGGTCCGGGAGAAGCGGGCCAAGCTCGACGAGGTGATGGCGGAGCTCGATGCCAAGGCACGCCGCTACCGGGATCTCGCACGCCGATCGCGTACTCCAGGCTGACCGGGTCGGACATTCCGAGGTGCGGGCGCGGAGCGGGGGAGGGGGCCCGGCTATCGTGAGGCGACCGGCGGCGTGGCCGAGTGGTTTAGGCAAGGGCCTGCAAAGCCCTGTACCCGGGTTCGATTCCCGGCGCCGCCTCGGTAGAAGGGATTTCAAGGTGGCGATGAGCGGCCTCGTCGGCGGTCGTGCGGTGATCTACCGCGTGACGGTGACGTCCACCCGGCTGGCGGCCCGGTCGGCCATCAGCTGGAGTATCGGCGCATTGGGCGCCGATACCACGTGCCCGCCGCTGACGCTCACCCGGTATCCGGTGGGATAGTGCTGGGCCGGGACGAAGATCTCGGTCGGGCCGCGGGCGGGCCGGGAGAGGTGCTGGGGAAGATAGGAGAACGTGAGCACGTGGGTCGTCGGGTCGAAGCTCAATGATGTCGGCACACCCGCGACGGCCTGGGGATAGGGCCGAATGAGTACGTCCGCTTTGGCCTGCTTGAGGCTCGACAGGTCGGCGTCATTGGTGAAGAGGCCCTCGTGGGCGGGGGAGCCTGTGGGATCCTGCCAGGCCTTGTAGGCCCAGTAGGTCCACCCCACGAGGTGCTGGTCGGCCAGAGACGTCATGCGGGTGAGGTCGCCGATGTCATCGCTCGAGCCGAATTCGCTCATGAGGAAGCCGGCCCCGAGCTGGCGGTCGGTGGCCTCGGCGTTGTCGAAGGCATACTGCTCTTCGGTCGAGCAGTCGGGCCCGTTGTTGGTACCCAGCACAGTGCCGCTGCCGCAGTAGTCGTGCCAGGAGAAGCCGACCCGGGGATCGGTCACTGGGGTGTCACCCAGATGGCTCGGCGGTCCTGAGTTGGAGATGACGTTGCCTTCCAAGAAGACGAGATGGCTGGGATCGACTTCCCGGATTCCTGCCACGGCGTTGTCCTCGAAGCTGCGGAGTGTGTGGTCGAACCCGGGGCAGCCCGTCGCCAGCGAGAAGCAGGCCTGCCACCCGGTGCCCGGCCACGGCTCGTTGAACAGGTCGTAGCCCAGCAGGTAGGGCTGCTCCGCCCACTTGTCGGCCACGGCCTTCCACGCCGCCCGGTAGCGGGCCCACAGGCCATCGGTATCGGCCCACAGGTTGTCGTAGGTGCGGTTGAGGCCCTGGCTGAGGAAGTAGTTGCCGGGAAAGCCGTAGCGGGCGTCGTTGGGCAGACCGTTGTCGTCGACTGCCCAGGCCGGGAAGCCTTCGCCCTGGAACATCTCGTTGTAGAGGTCCTGATGAAAGTCGAGCAGTACCCAGATGTGGCGGGCGGCCAGGAGCTGGACGATGCGGTCGACTGCGTCCAGGTAGGAATGGTCCACCTGGTCCTGTCGGGGCATCACGCCGGCGAACAGCACGCCGAGCCGCACGGCGTTGAACCCGCGGGCCGCCAAAAAGTCGGCGTCGGCCGCGGTGAAGCCGGCCGGGGTGGCGGGAGCCACGTATGGCGCCAGCTTCCACACGGCGTTCACACCGTGCATAAAAACAACCCGACCCTGGGGGTCGATCAGCCATCGGCCGTCGTGGTGCAGCTGCGCACTCTGCGACGTGTTCGCGCCGCCGGCAACCGGCGCTGCGAACGACACGACAGACAGTGCGGCGACCACGACGCAGGCTCCCAGCACCCGCTTCACGGTGCCGATTGTACCCCCAACGAGACCCGCCCTATTTGCCGGTGGGATGGCCGACGAGAGAGTTGATGTAGTCGAGCATGGGCCGGCCTGCGCCATTGGGTCCGGTCGGCCAGAAGCCCACCTCGAGATGGGGACCGGTGGAGATGCCGACGATGCCGTAGCCAACGATGGAGATCTGCTGGCCCTGCACCACATGAGCCCCCACCGGCACCAAATCGCGACCTGAGTGTCCGTAGTAGACGGTCTTGCCGGCAAGTGGGCCGGAGTCGATCCGTAGCACGGGGCGTCGGGCCCGAAACCGCCGATGCCCTCTTGGATGATCGTGCCCGATCCCATTGCGTACAGGGGTGTGCCACCGGGAGCGGAGAAGTCCACCCCTTGGTCGACGCTGCCGCCACGCAGGTACTGCACGGGCAACGGCAGCCCGGCCCCGCCCGGACCCGGCACGCCCGCCGGGGCAGCGAGCGAGCTTGACAACAGGTCGGCAGGAATGGGGGGCGGGAAGGGCGTGAGCATGGTCGTACGGGTTGTGTCGTCGATCGTCCCGGTGACTGGCTTGGCCGCGGCCTGCTGGTAAGCCGTGATGGCTGCCGTCGTAGGGCCGTCCCACTGCCCGGAAGGGGGAGCGGCAAACCCAAGGCCGGTCAGCAGGCTCTGCCAATCCATGATCTGGTTGGCAGACATGGGCGCAGGAGCGGACGGAAGGCTGAAGTGCGGAGAGGCCTGCAGCGCGTCGAAGACCGACTGACTTGCCGACTCCCAGCTCCAGAAGGAGACAGCGGTCGCCTTTGTGGCATCCGCTGCGTTCATGAATCCGAGCACCTGGTCCCGCAGCGGGTCGGGAGCCGGCGAACCAGGAGGCGACGGCGATGGGGAGACCAAGGGGGCCAGAGGCGTGGCCGTCGCCGGGGGTTGGGCGCGGGGTGCCTGGAGGGTGAGAGGCGCCGTAAAGATCGTGCGGAGAGCATTCGTCGGTGGTGGCGAGCCCTGCACCGTGCTTGGTGCCTGGGGGGGCGTCTCGTCCACCGCCATCAGTGGCTTGCCCAGCGGGGCCAGGGAGTTCATCGCTGCGCCGAGATCTTGATGACCGGGACCGGTGGCGGGATCCATCACCGCCACGCCGTCAAAGGACGAAACCGCCTGCACGTAGGGATAGCCCGTTGGTGGCGCCGGCTGGGGTGCCGGGATGGGTGGCACAGGCCCGGACGGCGCCGGGGGAGGAGCAACCGGGGTGGGAGCGAGCGGACCGGAAGGAGCCGGAACGGCGGCGACCAGGGGGAAGTCGGCGCCGACCGCTGTCCTCAGACTGCTGCCGTAAGCCTGAGCGGGCGCCGGATTCAGATTGTTCCCAGGTCCGGGCTGCAGGTCGGCGACCAATCCGTCGATGCGGTCCTGGTCCGGCGTCGTGTAGGTGATCTCGGACACCGCCCGGGTGACGTCGGCCTGGGTGTTGGTCAGAGTGGGCACGTCGGTGCCATAGACGCGGATGTTGGCTGCATGGGCCGTCGGCAGGAAGGCATCGAGGAAGCTCTGCTGGTTGAAGTTCCCGTCGCTCGATCCGAGGAGCACCACGACGTAGGTCAGGTCAGCAGCCTGGGCCTTGGCCACCATGGCGTCGATGGCAGAGACGTCGCTTCCATTGACGGGGGGCAAGTACTTCTGGCCGATGAACTTCGAGAAGTCCCCGGTGCCCCACGGTGAGGCCGCCTCGGCGCGAGCGACCGCCACTGGATCGTTGCCGGCCTTGAGGGCGGCCAGCACCCCCTGATACTGCCCGTTCTTGAGCGTCTGGGCCGTGGCCCTGATGGCCGTCTTCCAGTCGGGGTACGAACGCACACCCACCGAGTTCCACGTCGTCGCTCCGGCCGTTGCCAGGGTGGTGTTGAGCGGATTCAGGTGGACGAAGCCGCCCTCGGCCTCCTGCCAGGCGTCGATGGCCTGGATGTTGCCGCCGCTGATCGGATCGCCGAGGGCGGCCAGGAGCGCCTTGGAGAAATCCGTCGGCGTGCGGATGGCGGCATCCGAGGGCGCCGGCTGTTGCGGCGGCCGCCATATCCACATGCCTTTGCCGACGGGGACTGTTCCCTTCACGGCCGGGACGGCAGGTCCAAGCTCGGGCGGCGCTGCCTCGCCCACTCCCGCCGGAGCCGGCCCCGAAGGAAGAGAGCCAGGAGGGGCAGCTGCAGTGGGCGCCAGACCACCGTGCGGTCGTCCCGACGGTGGCGGCGGCGGCCCTCCCGGTCCCGACCCAGCCTGGCTCGAGGGTGGGGGCGGCGGAGGCGGTTGCGGGCCCGACGGTGGCGTCGTTGGTGCCGTGCCGGGCAATGTGGCGGGAGGGGCTGGCGGTAACGGCGGGATCGGCAGAGAAGGTGGGTTGACCGGTGGAAGAACGAGGGCAATCGACTGGCCGCTGACGGAGAGCGCTGAGAACCCCGTCCCCCAGCTCACGCCGACTGCTGCGATCGCCAGGCTTGCTACCCCGGCAAGGAGTGGGCCAGGTCGGCTACGGCGTCGTAACGCCTCGATCGCCCAGCGTCCTGAGGCCCCTTGGAATTGACGTCGCCTCTGTCTCAAGTGACTCATCGTTCCCGGTGTCTCGCCATCCGCCAACGTTGGAGGCCGGCACGCAGCCACGGCGCACACGCTGCCCCTCGCCCCGACCGGGGCTCCCCCTCGCAGGCACGCCTTGTTGGTTCTTCGTTTCGACGAACGGTTGTTGGCATCCTGCCTGTGGGCCGTTTTGCCCGAATCGCGCGGGCCCTAGGTCCCTAGCAGCTCCAGGGTCGGGGTAAGAAGCAGGCATGCCCGGAAAGGGTTTCCCATGGTGCTGGTGGGCCCGTCGCCGAATCCCCATGATTGTGGTCGTCGCGGTGGTGGGTGTGGTCGTCGGTCTCGGCATTGCTGTCGCCGTGCTGGCCGCCCACGGAGGTACGCACCCCGTCAGCGCGTCGCAGTCACGAGTCTGCACCCAGGCCCGTCAGGCGCTCGAGAGCGTTCGCCAACCACTCCAGGATGGCGACATACCAGGCACCATCCAAGCGGCACAGGCTGCTCTGCTTAAGACCCAATCCCTAGCTCACCAGCCGGGAGTGTCCCCCGCAGTCAACGAAAACCTGAAGGGTCTAGTCGGTGCCCTGCAGGCGACGGCGAACGGGTCAGCAGCATCCATTCCGAGGGCTGGGAAACAGTTGGCTGACGCTTGCAAGCCTTGATCGGTCTTCGTGGGGATCGCCGCTCCTGCGGCAAGCTCGCCGGCCTCTCACCCGTCGAGCTGTCGCGGTCGCGTGGAGGAGCCGGGTCCAGGGCATCGTGACTAGGGGGGAGAAACCACAGGACCCCACCCCAATCTGCTTTTTACCCCCGTACTGATCGTCTGTATCCCCGCACCGGTACTCGCGGAACGTCGGGACCGCGGCCTTGTCGACAGACACCTGTGGCAGAGGCCAGAGTGAGCGCCGCAGCTCGGCGTTCAGGCAGCTGTGCGCGGGCGGGCCTAGGAGCGCCCTACGCGGAGGTGATCCCGGCGACCACGGCGAATTAACGATCGGATCACAAGCTGGTCGAGAGGGTCGTTGTGGACGGGCTTGGTCCGATCTCTTCCGAGACCGCGAAGCGGCCTCCCCTTGTAAAGGCGGCGGTCGTTGTTTGCGGCGCGGCGCTCGCCGCTGGGCTCCTCGTCGTTGGACTCCATGTGTTCGGCCGTCCCCTGGCCAGGTTGGTCAATCCATCTTCGACGCCGCTGCAGGTAGAGATGAGCCCCCCCGACGCAGCGACCGGCGTCGCCCCCGACACACCGGTCTCTCTCACTACGGCGAACGGTCGACTTAGCACTGTTCAGGTCACTGACGCAGCGGGCCGCCTCCTCCACGGCACCTCCAGCCCTGATGGCCGCTCGTGGTCCTCCATTGGCAGTCCGCTCGCACCTGACACGACCTACACGCTGGTCGCGACCGTGGTCGACCCCTCGGGACGTACCCAACACCGCGAAACATCGTTCACAACACTTCACCCCCTGGGCACCCTCACTGACGACATCGAGCCCTCCCAGGGCAAGGTGGGCGTAGGCAGTCCCATCGTGGTCAAGTTCAACCACCCTGTGGGGAACAAGGCCGCCGTGCAGCGGGCGCTCGGTGTTCAAGCATCGATTCCGGTGGTCGGAGCGTGGCATTGGTTGAGCGCCAAGGAGGTCCACTACCGGCCGCAGAGCTACTGGCCGACGGGTGAGCAGGCCACCGTCCTCTCCAACCTGGGCGGCGTGGACGCCGGCAACGGTATCTGGGGCGTGGGCAGTCGCTCAGTGAGCTTCACCGTCGGTGGCTCCCACATCAGCACCGTGGACATCGCAAACCACACCATGACAGTGATGGACAGTGGCAAGGTCGTGAAGACGTTCAAGGACAGCGCCGGGAGGGACAAGTACCCGACGATGGGCGGCGTGCACCTCGTACTGGGAAAGGAGCCGGATGTGGTCATGGACTCGCAGTCGGTCGGAATCCCGCGCAATTCACCCGACGGTTACTACGAGCACGTGTTCCAGGACGTCAACATCAGCGATGGAGGGGAGTTCGTGCACTCAGCCCCCTGGTCGGTTGGCGCCCAGGGGAACAGCAACGGGTCCCATGGCTGTGTGAATCTCGCCCCGAGTGATGCCGCGTGGTTCTACGACTTCAGCCAACCGGGCGACGTCGTGACCATCGTCAACTCACCGAGGGCTCCCGAGCCGGGTGACCATGGCACCGCGGACTGGAACACGCCCTGGTCCCAGTGGGTCGCAGGAGGCGCTCAGCCAGTGTGATGTGCCAAGGATTTCTACCGTAACGCCTGTGGGGGTCGGCAGCACTGACGCCGCCAAGGGTGTGAAGACTGGCTCAGCTGGTGGCGGGGCAGGGAATGGAGGCCGCGCTTCCGAGAACTTTGACCGTGTCGGACTGCGAACCGGCGGTGAGCTCGATCTGGGTGAGGGAGCAGGTCTGTGCCGGACCCGCCACGAGCATGGCGCCCGTGGGGTTCGTCTCCTCCACCACGTCGTAGGTGCCACTGGGTACGTGCGTCACGTCGATGTACTGATCAGGCGTGTCCCAGCTGTACACGTCACCCCAGCCCGGCGTGATGCCTTCGGTGACGAACGTGCCAGAACCGGGCTGTCCGGCCTGGGGCGCGCTCGCCTCCCGCGGCAGGTTGCAGTCGGGCTGGCCGACGTTGGCCCGAGGGCCGTTCGTCGTCGCGCTCCCGAAGCCGAAGTAGTCGTCATCTGTCAGGCAGAAGGACTCCTTCTGCGACTTGCCCACCGGTGGCCCGACGGCCGTGCCCGGGCCAGCTTGGTACAGGGCGTAGAGCAGGAGATCGTTGTAGTGGAAATGACCGTGCTCGACGTGGAACTCGCAGGGTCCGGCCGGCCGGGCGACGGTCGAGCCGTTAGGTCGCGACACGAGCTGGGTGGCGTTGCAGTCTCCCGGGACGTACCCCACCCCGACCTGGCCGTTGGGTTCCGTCCCGGCCGCCGGTATCTGCGCCGTCAGGGACCCCGCACCGACGTTCTGGATGTCGGTCGTGAACCTCAGGCATCGGAGGCTGGGGTCGTTGAGCCGAGTGGCCTGGAGGTTGTCGAGTCCAATCGTCTCGTCGGCGTAGCACGAGGTCGGAAGGGGCACGTTCACCGGGAAGGGGAAGCCGAGTGGTGACGACGGCGCCGGTGGGATACCCGAGGCGGTGAAGCTGAACGCGGGCTGAGCCCGCAGCTGCGGCAGCTCGAAGCAGCCGGTGACGCCGGACACGGTGAGCCCGCACGTGGCCGCCGGCGGTGTCCAGGAGCGCCCGCTCATGAGCCGCACCTCGCCCACGAACCCCGACCCGCTGTCGTAGGCGTAGGTGTAGGTGACCACCACCGTGTAGGTGCCGGGAGCTGGTCGGGCCACCTCGGCGCTCTGTCCGTTGGCGCCGATCCCGTTGGCGGCCGCTGCCAGCCTGCCGTCAGGGCCGTAGACGTAGAGGTCGAAGCCCTGGTCGGCGTTGAAGGTCCCACCTGGACCCGTCGTCGTGCTCTTGACGGCGGTGAGGACCGGCGAGGCCGAACCGCGGGGGACGGAGAACGTGTACTCCCAGCACCCGGTGCTGCACACGACGGGGTCCGGGTTGTTGACGACGGGCGCCGAGGCCGGGAGGGACGCCCCGAAGTGAAGCACGGGGGTGGCCGGGTCCACCGTGCCGATGGAGCGAGCCGGCGAGGTCGTGGGGGGCGTGACAGGCGGGGAGACCGGCAGTCCGCTCGCGGGAGCGACCGGGATGCTTGGAGCGCTGCTCGCCACGGCGGCGGGACTGCCGAGACAGAGAACGCCACTGACCACGGCGACCGCCCACAGGCGGGCTCGGCGGAGATGCCGCATACATTCCATTTCGCCCTCCCTGGTCTCGGTCCTGCTCGGGCGGCCCTCGTAAGGGTCGAGCCACGGGCCGCCGAGCAGAGAATTCGACCAGGACTCGCAATCCGGCGGTGGCTAGCCCGAGTAGACGCCGCCATATCGGGGAAAATATCGATCAAACAATTGGACTACCTTTTGGAGGAGGCCAGGTGCCAAGCCCAAATATCAAGAACGAAAAGCAATACGAAGGCCTCAGAAAGAAGGGGATGTCCAAGGAGCGGGCGGCGAAGATCGCCAACTCGCCGGGCTCGTCGAAGCGGGGGGGACAGGCCTCCGGCTCCGGCACCCGACGAGACAAGCCGTCGCAGGGTGGCACGACGGCCCAGAAGCGCGAGGCTGGACGTAAGAGACGGCGGGCAGCTGGATAAAAGGGAGCCTGAAGCTTCGTTTTGCGGCACTGATCGGATTCCGCTGTGCCATCCGAAGCCTCGTCTCCGGTGCCATTGAACCGGCGGCAAGCCGGTGCGGCACTGACGGCAGCCACCTTTCTGACGGTGGGTGCTGGCGCGGGGGTCGCCGCCGTCGCAGGGTTCCAGTCCGTTTGGGCCGTCCTGGCCCATCTTCGCCCCGCTTGGCTGGCTGTGGTCCTGGTCGCCCAGCTCGTCGCCGTGGTCGGCTACGCGGCCTCCTACCGAGAGGTGCTTCGAGTCCGGGGCGGCCCGGAGGTGCACCCCGTGTGGGCGGCAGCGCGCACGGCCATGGGGTTCGGCGCCTACCTGACCAAAGGCGGGTTCGCCTTCGACTACGGGATCCTTCGTCGGTCGACTGTCAGCCGCGAGGCCCACCAGAGGGTGCTCGGGCTTGGCGCCCTCGAGTACGCCCTGTTGGCCCCAGCCGCCTGGGCCTCAGCCCTTGTATTGGTTCTCAGCAGTGCGAGGGCTGACGCGTCGGTCACGTACTCCTGGATGATCGGAGTTCCCGTTGGCTCCGTGATAGTTCTGGTGCTGCTGAGCCGGCGCAACCAACTCGCAGCCCGTGGCCGCCGCTGGGCTCAAGTTGCCGCCTCCCTCTCATCGGTGGCCTTGGTGTGGGACATGGCCCGCCGGCCCGCGCACTGGGCGGGATTCGTCGGGATGGCGATCTACTGGTTCGGGGAGATCGCCTCGCTGTGGGCGGGGCTTCGCGTGTTTGGCTGGACCGCATCGATCCCCGCCGCCATCCTCGGTTTCGCCACCGGCTACGCCCTTACCCGCCGCACGCTGCCGCTCGCCGGAGCGGGTTTCACTGAGGCGTTCCTACCCTTCGCCCTGCACTGGGTGGGGATCCCACTGGCCTTCGGGCTTCCAGGCAGCTTTGTCTATCGCTGTTTCAATGTGTGGTTGCCCACGCTGGCTAGCGCTCCTGCGGTCTGGCTTCTTTCGAGAAGACGGAGATTCCCGGCTCCAACGGACTAGCGATGTGCGGCCAACGCCCGGAGGTCTATACAGCCAAACTCCCGAGACCTTCCAGGAACCTATGGACGAAGAGCACAGCCATGGAAGCGTCCCCGACGCCCGCAGCTACCCGTTTCACTGAGCCACTTCGGACGTCACCCACGGCGAAGACCCCAGGCAAGCTGGTCTCGAGTAGCGATGGCCAGCCATAAGGGGCGCCTGGCTCCGTATAGCCAGCTGCCTGAGCGGCAGCGCCTCCCGTGAGGACGAAGCCGTGATCGTCGAGAGCCAGAGCTTCACTGAGCCAATTGGAGTTGGGCTCCGCGCCGATGAACACGAAGAGAGCAGATGCCTCGAGCTTGCGGGACCCTCCTGTTCTGTTGTCGACGACGGTGAGCGCCTCGAGGAGCGCGTGTCCGATGACCTCCCGCACCTCGGAGTGAAGGAGGATCTCCACGCCCGGGGTCCGTTCGAGGCGGTCGGCGAGGTACCGGGACATGTCCTTGGCGAGGTCGCCCCCGCGGACCAACAGGTGGACGGGCTGCGAATGCCTGGCCAGGAAGAGGGTCGCCTGGCCCGCTGAGTTGCCGCCTCCCACTACGGCCACCGGATTGCCTCGGCACCGCCGCGCTTCCAGCTCCGTGGCCGAGTAGTAGACGCTGGTCCCTTCCAGCTCGGCCAGACCAGGCACGTCCAGCTTGCGATAGCGCGCCCCGGTGGCGACGACGACGGCGCGAGCGAGGATCTCCTGGCCTTCCTTGAGGCGGACGAGGTAGTCGGCGCCCCTTCGCTCGAGGCTGGCCGCCTCCGCCGGTACGCTGATTCTGGCCCCGAACTTCTCGGCCTGGATCGTCGCTCTCTCGGCAAGCTCCGCACCCGGTATGCCTGAAGGGAAGCCCAGGTAGTTCTCAATCCGGGGGGAGGTGCCCGCCTGTCCGCCCGTGGCGATCGAGTCGAGCACCAGAGTCGTGAGACCTTCCGATGCGGCGTAGACGGCCGCCGTGAGTCCCGCCGGGCCCGCTCCGATCACGACGAGGTCGGAGACGGCATCACTGGGGAGGTGCATTGGCAGACCGATCGCGGCCGCGAGAGTCGCCGTGCTCGGGTCGTGCAGCACCTGGTCACGCCAGATGACGACGGGAGTCTCTTCGGGCGCGACACCGAGGTCACGGAGCAGAGCCTCCGCCTGCTCGTCTTCCTCGAGGTCGATCCACCTGTGGGGCAGGAGATTTCGAGCAGCGAACTCACGCAGCCGTCTCGTCTCGGGCGAATAGCGGGATCCGACGATCTTGAACCCGGTCCCGAGTCCAATCAGCTCCGAGCGACGCGCAATGAAGGCGCGGAGTATCACGTCCCCGATCGTGGGGTCCTGCGCCACCAACTCCCGAAGACGGCGCACCGGCACCACGAGAACCTCGCCAGGCTCGCACGCCACCGCTGTCAGGAAGACAACTTGGCCGGTGAGCAGGCTCAGCTCGCCCAGGAAGCGGCCCGGACCGTGGACGCCGAGGATGCGCCCATCGCCAGAGGGGCCCTCCGTCAGGGCCACCTTTCCCTCGAGGATCACGAAGAAGTCGCAGGTCTCATCGCCCTCCCGGAAGAGGACGTCGCCTTCGCGAATTCGTCGCCGTTCACTATGCCGTTCGATCAGGCGGATCTGTTGACCGCTCAACCTGGGGAACGCTCCATAGACATCGGGCGTCTCGGCGAGGACCTCAGGATCAGCCGTGCTCACGGTTGCGATAACGATGCCATAGCTCGGAATGTCCGAAGTTGCAACCGGACGGTCGTCATCGGGTTTCGCTTCCTGGGTCACGCCCAGTAGCGTTGGTGCATTCCGTCATGAGATCTGGGGTAACGAATGTCTATGGCTGAGACGCGGCTTGGTCGGCACACCTGGGTCCTGGTGCTCACCATTGGTGTGGCCCTCTTCGTCGCAGACCAGCAGACCCTCGTCGCCACAGGCGACCCGAACTTCGTCCCGTCCGTCATTCTGCTTGGGGCTGTCGTGGTACCCGCGGCATTCGTGGCGTTCGTTTACGGCCGGCGCCTGCCTTACGACGTGCCGGTCGGCATCGTCGTCAGCACGGCGGTGCTGGGCGGCGTGATTGGCACGATCGTCGCAGGCGTCCTGGAGTTCGGCACCTTACGCGACCTTGGAGTCCTCCCTTTGCTGGCCGTCGGAGTCATCGAGGAGGCCGCCAAGCTGATCGTGCCATTGGGAGTGCTCCTGCTGTTTCGTTATCGACGACCCGCCGACGGGATCGCCGTCGGAGTGGCGTCGGGGGCCGGATTCGCGGCACTCGAGACGATGGGATACGCCTTCGTGGCACTCATACGTACTCACGGAGACGTGTCGGCTGTGGCGAATCTGCTGGTTCTCCGCGGTCTGCTCAGCCCCGCCAGTCACATGGCCTGGACGGGTATCACAGCCGCAGCCCTCTGGTCTGCAGCCGCCACAGGCTGGTCGTCACGCAGCGTGCGCCGCTTCGTCGCCATCTTCGTGACCGTGGCCCTGCTGCACGCCTTGTGGGATGGGCTGACGAACCTGGCGGGCTATGCCGTCATTGCCGGGGTGAGCATTGGTCTCCTGGCCTGGATCACTCACAGGGCTGCGCATGGCGAGAACGTCCTGGATCGCGGGGATCCGCGACGCACAGCCCTCTCCACCAGGCAGCCGCGATGACCGTTCGATGATCCGGCTTCTCATGCTCGCTCCGCCTGGAGGCGGAAAGACAACTCAGGGGCGTCGGCTGTCAGATCACTTCAAGGTTCCCCACATCTCGACTGGCGAGCTCCTGCGAGAGCACGTGCACCGCTCGACTCCCATCGGGACAGCGGCCCGACCGTTTATCGAGAAGGGTGATCTCGTTCCCGATGAGCTTGCGCTGGCAGTGGTGCGGCAGCGCATCTGTGAGCCATCTCTCCTTCGGGCATTCGTGCTCGACGGTTTTCCGCGGACTCTGAACGAGGCGACTGTCGCCTATAGTCTCGCCACCGAAAACAGAATCACCTTCTCCGCAGTTATCCATCTGATCGTCTCTGACGCTGAGGTCATGCGGCGACTGCTAGCGCGGGGCCGCGAGTCCAGTCGTGATGACGATAGGGAGGACACAGTTCTTCACCGCCTGGAGAGGTACCGGAACGAGACCGCCCCGTTGTTGGATTTCTACCGGGGCCGCGGGCTCCTCGTTGAGGTCGATGGCGAAGGACCCGTTGTCGAGGTGACGGAGCGAGCAGAGCTCGCCTTGGCCGATCGTCACCTCACGCCACCCACCAGCTGATCGATGGCCGGCCTCATGTAGGACGGTCTCGGATGCCATGCAACCTGTGCCCACGGCCGTGGTGCAAGCGTGAACCAGGCCGAGCAAGAGCCGACCCAAGTCGTTCCGAAGCCAGGGCTGCTCCAGCACGTCTCCGGTATCGAGCCCGAGTTGGCTCGTCTCCAGGGCTACCGGGTGGTCGATCTGGAGCTCGGACAGGGGGCGTCTCCCGTCGGTCGTCACATCGCCGATCTGGAATGGCCTTCGTCGTCGGTGCTTCTCGCCATCCGTCGCGGTGCGAGTGCCATCACCGTCTCCGAGCAGACCCGCCTGCGTTTCACCCTCGTGGTTCCGGCGGCGAGCGCTGAAGATGTGTCGGAGCTGGTGGACCAGGTGCGCCCGGCAGGTGGTTCGTCGCGTGCGCCCGGCGGGGATGGCGGGCGTGGAGGCGCCTAGATCGCGAGCCGGTCGGGGAACGGCGCCACCGGGAGGTTCCTCAGGCTGGCCACAGAAATCCTTAGTGTTGACTTGTCAAGAAATGCCATGCGGGATAGATTACATCTGCAGTTTGGGCGTC
>DATBBR010000105.1 GCA_036270875.1 Acidimicrobiales bacterium | reverse complement strand
TCGCACACGCCTTCACCCCGGTGAGCATCGTCATCGGCGTCATCGCCGTGATCGGGATCGCCTGGTGGCTGATCCGTCGTCGCCAGGCCGCCGCCTCCTCCTCGCCAAGGGAGCCAGCAGAACGAACCTGAGCCCCGAGCCTCAGGCTGGCTCGGCCTCCATCATCTCGATGAAGGCGTCCTCGAGGCGGTGGCGCGACGTGACGGTCTCGACTCCCACACCGGCGCCAACGAGCGCGGCGACGATCGCCTTGCGCTCGATCCCGTTGAGCTCGACTGACAACCCCGGCAGCTCGACCCCGACCCGCGACACGCCGCTCAGGGCCTCGAGCACCGACCGGGCCCGGCCTACATCGTCGACCTCCAGGTAGACCGTCGTCGTCGAGCCCATGAGCTCGGCGACCGTGCCGGCCGACACGAGCCGTCCCTTGTTCATCACCGCGGCGTGGGTGCAGACCTGCTCGACCTCGCCCAGCAGGTGGCTGGAGAGCAGGACGGTAGCCCCCCGCGCCGCGATGCGGCGGACGACCTCGCGCATCTCCCGCATCTGCTGCGGGTCGAGGCCCGACGACGGCTCGTCCAGCACCAGCACGTCCGGCCGGCCCAGCAGGGCCTGGGCCAGGCCCAGCCGCTGCTTCATCCCGTGCGAGTAGGTCTTGTACTTTCGCTTGAGCGCATCGCCCAGGCTGGCGATCTCGAGGGCGGCGTCGAAGTCGGCCTCCGACAGCGGACGGCCACCGGCCCGCCACCAGAGCTCGAGGTTCGCCAGGCCGGAGAGGTGGGGGACGAAGCCGGGGTTCTCCACCAGCGTCCCGACCCGCTCGAGGGTCGCGGAGCCCGAATGCACCGTTTGCCCGAACAGGCAGGCCTCTCCGCTCGACGGGTGCACCAGGCCGAGCAGGGTCCGCAGCGTCGTCGTCTTGCCCGCCCCGTTGGGTCCGAGCAGGCCGAACACCTGCCCCTCCTCGATCACCAGGCTCAGGTCGTCGACAGCGAGGACGTCGCCGCCGAAGCTCTTGGTGAGGTGCTCGATGGTGATCGGGGGTGCGTTGGTGCTCATGGTGGAGTTTGGAGGTGCTCCGGGCTCGGGTGGTCCGGTGCGCTCCACACAATAGGGCCACCCCCGCTCAGCGGCACCCCGCTCCCGGACCCTCGAGCGAGATTCGCAGGTGCCACTCGGAGCCGTCGAGGTGGGCGTCGACGGCGGCGAACACCATCGAGTAGAGGTGCCTGGCGCGGACGTTCTCGCCCATGATGAGCGCCGTGAAGGTGCGGATCCCGCGCTGGTGGGCGACCCACGTCAGGCGGCGCAGGAGGACCTTGGCCAGCCCCTGGCCCTGCCAGGCGTCCTCGACCAGCACCGCGGTGTCGGCCTCCGACGTTCCTTCGGCCTGGTCGTAGCGGGCCACCCCGACGACCTCGCCCTCGATGTCGGCGACGATCGCCTCCCGCCGCTGGTGGTCGACGCGGGCGAAGTGCTCGAGGACCTCTTCCCGCGGCACGTGCACGGGGGTGAAGAAGCGCCAGTAGACGGTCTCGGGGGACAGGCGATAGAAGAGCCTGCGCAGCCGCTCGGCGTCGTCGGGCTGGATCTGCCGGAGGGCCACCCGGGTGCCGCCAGCCAGCGACAACACGTCCACCGGCTCCGATCCGGGGTCACCGCCGACGGCTGTCACCATTTCCTCCGCTGGGCCCTCCACGGGGCTCTCCACTGGGCCGTAGGCTGGGCCGCTCGCTGACCCAGAGCCTGCCACCGGGCCACCGAGCTCGCCGCTCAGACGAGCCTGTCCCCTGGGATCGAAGAGCATTCGGAGACATCGAGATTGACTGAAGATGAACGTATGGTATCGAAGAACTTGGCGCAGGCCCCTGTAGAATGGGTAGCCGGCCCACCATCGGCCACCCAAAATCTACGGAGTCATTGATGCAGGACAAGAAGACCTTCGGCACCCGCCTTTGCACTGGCTGTCACCGGGACCTACCCCTGGACCGGTTCGGCCTCGATCGTTCCAAGCCGTCTGGCCGCCACAGCCGATGCGTGGAGTGTAAGCGTGCGCAGAAGCGTGCGAATTCCCGGCGAGCCGCCCCGCTCGACCGCGCCGTCACCGCGGCAGGCGGGACCGTGCCGATCGACGCCCAGATCCGCCGCTACGCCCTGGCCGAGCTGGTCCGAAGGCACCGCGACGAGCTCAACGACATCTACGTGATGGAGCGTTATCGCCGTCGCCTGCCGACCGGCAAGGGCGAGGCGGCCTGGCTGCCCGCCAGCGAGATCTCCTAAGTCAGCCATCGCCGTCGGCTCTCCGACGGCACGGGTTATCGACGGGACCCCGCTCAACTACGCTGACCTGACCGTGACGCGGATCCGCCGGCCCTTCTCGGTCCTCAGCGCCCTGGGCACTGTCGCGCACCACGCTTACGAGCTCGGCAGCGGCGTCGGCCTGGTCCTCCAGCCGGAGCTCGGGCTCGCCGGCTCGCTGGGCCTCTGGGGCGTCCAGCTGCCGGCATGGACGGCGGGAGCGGCGTTGGGCGGCCGCCGCTGGGACAAGCCCGTTGCCTTCTGGGCTGGCGCCGGCCTGGCCGGAGGGCTGGTCCACTTCGTGATGTGGCCGTGGCGGCGCACCCGTCTGGGCGTGCCCGCCCTCACCAGCGCCGAGGGCCTGAGCCCCGCCCAGCTGCCCCCCTACAACGGGATCCTGTGGATCTGGTCGGCAGCGTCGGCCCTGGCGCTGGTCCTCGAGGTGCCCCGTGGGGCGAGGCGGTGGGCCGTGGCCGGCCTGCTCATGATGCCGATCATGCGCTTGTCCGCCCGCCACCACTTCGACTGGATCCGCGAGCAGGCGGAGGGCGACCCTGCCTGGTGGAACCGGGCCTTCCGTGGCTAGCTCGAGCCTGCAGTCCGTGCGCGAGCGCGCCGGCGAGTTGTTCATCAACGTCGGATTCCGCTTCATCCAGGTGCTCGAGAAGCTCATCACCCGCTACTCGCTCGTGGGAAATTCGCCGTTCCTCCCCACCGAGCAGTTCGGCTGGATCCCCGCCCTCGAGGCCGAGTGGAAGACGATCCGGTCCGAGCTCGACCAGGTCATGCGGTACCGGGACGACCTGCCCAACTTCCAGGACATCCAGTCCGACCAGGCGACGCTCACCGACGACGACCGCTGGAAGACGTACTTCTTCTATGGCTATGGCTTCAAGTCGGATCGAAATTGCGCGCGCTGCCCCGCCACCACGGCCGCCATCGAGCGCATTCCCGGCATGACGACGGCCTTTTTCTCCATCCTCTCGCCCCACAAGCACATCGACGAGCACCGGGGCCCCTACAAGGGTGTGCTGCGCTACCACCTGGCGTTGGCGGTACCCGAGCCGGAGTCGGCGTGCGGCATCAAGGTGGGCGGCGAGGTCGCCCACTGGCAGGAGGGCAAGAGCCTCGTGTTCGACGACACCTACCAGCACGAGGCGTGGAACGACACCGACGGCTACCGCACGATCCTGTTCGTCGACGTCGTGCGGCCGCTCCCGTGGCCGGTGGCCGCCTTCAACTGGCTGGTGATCAAGGGCATCGCCCTGTCGCCGTACATTCGTGACTCGAAGGACAACGAGCTCGACTGGGAGCGCCGGTTCGAGGAGCGCAGGGCCGCCAGGGCCGACCGGTGAGGGGCGTCATCCTCGCTGGTGGCACCGGCACCCGGCTCCACCCCCTGACTCGCATCACCAACAAGCACCTGCTGCCGATCTACGACCGGCCCATGGTGACCTATTCCATCGAGGCCTTGGTGAGTGCCGGCGTCACCGAGCTCATGCTGGTGACCGGGGGGACCCACGCCGGAGAGTTCCTGCGGCTGCTCGGCAACGGCCACGAGTACGGCATCGACCGCCTCTTGTACGCCTACCAGGAGCGCCCGGGTGGGATCGCCGAGGCGCTCGGCCTGACCGAGCGGTTCGTCGACGGCGAGCGGGTGGTGGTGATGCTGGCCGACAACGTCGTCGAGCGGTCGATCCGCGACGCCGTGAAGCATTTCGAGATCCAGGAGGCAGGGGCGCGGATCCTGCTCTCGCGGGTGGAGGACC
The DNA here is from genome assembly GCA_036270875.1 of Acidimicrobiales bacterium. Lineage (NCBI taxonomy): Bacteria > Bacillati > Actinomycetota > Acidimicrobiia > Acidimicrobiales > Acidimicrobiales bacterium. Next base: position 15,490 of record DATBBR010000105.1, on the reverse strand, counting down.
CCGCCCATCTTCGCCACCTCGGCGTGCCCGACCTGGACGACGGCGGGCGCGTCGTCCGCATCGTCGAGAAGCCCGATGAGCCCCCGAGCCGCTACGCCGTCACGGGCATCTACTTCTACGACGCCAGCGTCTTCGAGGTCATCCCCAGCCTGGTCCCCTCGGGCCGCGGCGAGCTGGAGATCACCGACGTCAACAACTGGTTCGTGTCCGAGGGGACGATGGAGTACGACGTCCTGGAAGGCTTCTGGGGGGACGCGGGCGAGTCCATCGACGCCTACTACGAGGTCAACGACTTCGTGCGCGGCAACGGCGTCAACAAGGGCTGCCTGCCTGCGGACCGCCGAACCTAGTAGAACGGCGCCATGCCCAGCAGCCCCATCGTCCAGACCAATCAGGGCCCGGTGGCCGGTTCGACGACCGGGCCGGTGCACGTCTTCCGGGGCATTCCCTACGCCAAGCCGCCGGTTGCAGAGCTGCGCTGGCGGCCGCCTGAGGAGCCCAGGCCGTGGACGGCACCGCTGGACGCGTCGACCTTCGGCCCGGTGGCGCCGCAGAACCCGTCCCCGCTCGAGATGGTGCTCGGGGCCGAGAAGCCCGAGCAGTCCGAGGCCTGCCTGAGCCTGAACGTATGGACGCCCGGTCTCGATGATGGCCGGCGGCCGGTCCTCGTGTGGATCCACGGCGGTGCCTTCGTGACGGGTACGGCCTCGACCCCGTGGTACGACGGCACGCGGCTGGCGGCCGCTGGCGACGTCGTCGTCGTGACCGTCAACTACCGGCTCGGCGCCCTCGGTTTCCTGGAGCTCGGCGAGCTCGGCGACGAACGCTATGCCGCGTCGGGCAACTGCGGGATCCTCGACCAGGTGGCGGCGCTGGAGTGGGTCCGCATCAACGCGTCGTCATTCGGCGGGGACCCTTCGCAGGTGACCGTGTTCGGCGAGTCGGCCGGCGCCATGAGCGTGGCGGCCCTGCTTGCCGTGCCGGCCGCCCGCGGGCTGTTCTCGCGGGCCATCCTGCAGAGCGGAGCCGGTGCGCACGTGGCGGCGCGGGACAAGGCCGAGCGAGTGACCCGCGACCTGTTGGCCGAGCTCGGGATGACGCCGGCAGACGCCGCCAACCTCGTCGACGTGCCCGTCGACCGTCTGCTCGCCGCCCAGGGTCGGGTCGTCGACCGCTCCTGGCCCAACCTTGCGTTCACGCCCGTCGTCGACGGGGTGAGCCTGCCCCGCCCTCCCCTCGCCGAGCTCAGCGACGGCTCGGCTTCGGACGTCGAGGTGCTCATCGGCACCAACCTCGACGAGATGCGCCTGTTCAGCCTCATGGATTCCCGCCTGGCCGAGATCGACGAGGCCACCCTCGAGCACCGTGCCACCTCTGTCTTCGGTTCCACGGCAGCCAAGGCGGTAGAGGTGTACCGGCGGTCCCGTCCGGACGCCCAGCTGGGCGACGTATGGACGGCGGTGCTCACCGACCAGGTGTTCCGCATCCCCGCCATCCGCCTGGCCGAGGCACAGTCGATACACCAGCCCAGGACCTACATGTACCTGTTCACCTGGGCCACGCCGCTCCTCGGCGGCAAGCTGGGCTCCTGCCACGCCCTCGAGATCCCGTTCGTGTTCGACAACCTGGACAAGCCGGGGGCGGGCGTCTTCACCGGCGACGGCGCCGGGCGCCAGGAGCTGGCCGGGCGCATGTCCGCGGCCTGGACGGCGTTCGCCCGCAACGGTGCTCCTGACATCGCGTCGCTCCCGCCGTGGCCGGCGTACGAGGTCGGGCAGCGGTCGACCATGGTCCTCGACACCGAGTGCGCGGCCGAGCACGACCCCGCGGGCGAAGAGCGCATGCTGTGGGAAGAGGTCGTCTGATGGGGCTCTTCCATCGACACAAGTCCGGCTCCGACGAGGTGCGCAACGACATCGAGGCGTTCTACACGGCCGACGAGCGCAGGCGCACCTCGGCTGAGATCGAGCTCGGCCAGGACTGGCACGACGCCCAAGGCGTGCGCTACGAGCTGTCCTGGATCGAGGACACCGGCGAGCTGTACGTGATGGCGGAGGCCGCGCCGTCGGGCTTCGTCGATCCTTTCGGTGATCAGCTGGAGCCCTTCGGCCGGTGGCTCGGCGCCTCCGTCCCCACCTCCTCGCTCGTGGTGCGGATCCTGGGCCGCATCTCCTCCCGAGAGGAGGTCGAGCGACTGCTGGAGGGCTGGGAGCAGGCGATGGGTCAGCCCGACAGCACCAAGTGGATCACGGAACGGCTCCGAGGCGAAGGGGTGGAGCCCCCGACCACGGGCGCCTGAGCGGCATGGAGACGACTGAGATCGAGGTCGACAGCCCGGGGCGCGGGGTGGCCGACCTCACCGAGGCGGTGATGGCGTTCTGCGCGGACCTGGGCGACGGGCTGGTCACTGTCTTCGCGCCGCACGCCACCGCGGGGGTTGGGCTGATGGAGCTGGGCTCCGGCTCGGAAGCCGACCTGGTGGACGCGCTCGACCGGCTGCTACCCCGCTCCGGCGACTACCGCCACCGGCACGGATCGCCGGGCCACGGGGCCGATCACCTCCTGCCCCTCCTCGTGAGCCCCTCGATCGTGCTGCCCGTTCTCGGAGGGCGCCCGACGCTCGGCACCTGGCAGAGCGTCGTGATGGTCGACCTCAACCCCGACAACCGGCGGCGACGGGCCAGGCTCAGCTTCATCTCGGGCTGAGGCGCGTCCATCGCCTCGGTGGCCTCAGGCGGCCGAGCCCGGCGGGCCAGGCGGCGGTCGGCGAACCAGGGCCGCAGCACGAGGCGAGCCGGCGGCAGGTGGCCGTAGACGAGGACGCCGTGGCCGGGTCGGATGCGTCGCAGGGTGTCGGCGGGTGCGAGGCGGCGGGGGCTGGTCGACCTCGTGGTCGAGACGCCTCCCTCGGCGCTGGTGGTGGTCGAGACCTGGAGGACCTCCTCCTCGCCCACCAGGTGACTCAGGTGGTCGAGTGTCGCCGGGTCGGAGATGCCGGAGAGGACGACCTTGGCCCGGTGGTTGTTGACCACCGTGGCGGCGCGCTCCCCGTAGCGGGTGGAGATCTGGGCCATGTCCTGCCAGACGGTCACGAGCTGAATGCCGTGACCGGCGGCGGTGGCGGCGAGGACGTCCAGCTCCGCCAGCGGGGCGACGTTGGCCGCCTCGTCGAGCACCACCAGCAGCGGGGGGTCGAGGGGACGGCGCCGGGTGGCCACCAGGTCGAAGGCGGTCGTGAGCATCTGGCTGACGAGTGCCGCGAACACGGGCCGCAGGCGCTGCTGCTCATGGGCGGGGGCGCAGACGTAGAGCGTGTGGTGGCCGCCGTCGAGCAGCCGATCGGGTTCGATCTCGGCCCCGTCCCCGCCGACCGAGACCGTGGGGTCGGCGAAGGCGTCCAGGACCGTCTCCGCCGTCGTGTACACCGAGCTGCGTTGTCGTTCGTCGCGCCGCCAGGTCGCCCGCGCCGCCTGGAGCGGTTCGGGGTCGCCGATCGCCTCGAGCAGGGTGTCGACCTCTCCGACGTCCTGCTCGTCGACCCATCGCACGACCTCGGACATCCCGCGGCCCGTCCTGGCCGCGGCGAACAGGAGCGGGGCCAGGAGCTTGGCCGCCGTCGCGTACCAGAAGTCGGCGTCGGTCAGCCCTGTCCCTTGGTGCGCACGCCCCGCGGTGCAGAGGCCCTCGGACATGCGGCGGGCACCGAGCCAGGTGGTGCTGGCCTCCAGCGGAGACCACGAGGACGACGGCAGTCCCGTGCTGGTCGCCGGGTCGAACACCCACGCCTCGCCGATCCGGCTCCTCCACGAGATGGTGTCCTGCACCAGGTCGGCCTTCACGCTCGTGGCCAGCACCGGACCCGCCCACTCCAACAGCGCCGGCACGGCGAAGCCGGTGGTCTTCTGGGTCTGGGTGGGTCCCACCACGATGACCGACTGACGAGGCTCGGCGGCCAGGTACCGGCGCCCGATGCTGACGTTTCCGGCGACGCGCCCCAGGGTGACACGGCCCGGCAGGCTGCTCCGGACCGTGAGCGGCCGCAGCTCCCGGCTCCGGGCCCAGGCCGTCGGGCGCGACCGCGTGCGCGACGGCGGGTAGTCCGCAGCGAACCGGCGCCAACCAGCCGCAACCGACCAGCCGAGCACCACGGCAGTGATGACGACGGTAACGAGGACGACGTAGTACTCGCCGGCGGCGAGCCCCCGGTAGGGCGGCGGCCAGCCGGCCCAGGGCCGTGCAGGATGCTCGACGAGGGCGACCACGAGCGCCGGCGCGCTGCTCGGCGACCGTCGGGGCCAGGTGCCGGTAGCCAGCCAAGCGGCCATCTCGCCTGCACACCACACCAACCCGGCGATCACGGCGACGCAGGCGAGGGCGACGAGCGAGCGGTCGGAGGGCCCGACCACCGAGTCGGAGGTGGCGAATCCGCGCGTACGCGGCAACGAGCGGGGGCTGCGCGTTCGGGAGACCTGCGGCTGCAGCCTCATCGGCGGCCCGCCATGGTGGCGTCGGTGTCGACGAGTGGGCGCTCGGTGGCCGCGAGGTGGTGCTCGACCAGGAAGGAACGCTGCCCGACCTTCCACAGGGCGACGCCCCGGCCGAGCTGGGGGAGCAGGTCGGCTTCGGTGCTGGTGAGCCCGAGCAGGGAGCCGGCCGACTCCACCTCTCCCGGGGGCTGGCCGTAGACCACCCTGGTCTCGGAATCGGACAGGAGGCCCTGGGCCAGGCCCACCTGCTCCGAGCCCGCGGCCCCGGCGGCGCCGAGGTCCGACAGCCGGTGGAGCACGGCGACGTTGGCGACGCCGAAGGCGCGCGACAGCTTCCAGGAGGCCTGAAGCCAGCGGGCCACGCCCAGGTTTGTCAGGATCACCCAGGCCTCGTCGACCACGACGATGCGGCGCTGGCCGTCGCGCCTGGAGAGGGCGAGCTGCAGCCACGCCGTGGCACAGGTCATGAGGATGCCCAGAGCGTCGGAGCCGTAGACGGCCGACAGGTCGAGCACCACGAGCGACCCGTCGAGGTCCACGCCCGGCGTGGTCGGTCCGTCGAACATCCCGCTCAGGTCGCCGTGGACGAGGCGGCGCAGCTCGAGGGCGACGTCCCTGCCGTCGGCCGCCAACGCGTCGACGTCGGTCCGGATCGCCTGGGCCGCCTCCCTGGTCGGCTCGAGCAGGGCGTCGACCACGGCGGGCAGCGTCGTCGGAGCCCCGTCGACTCGACGCCCGGCCGCCTCCACCGCCAGATCGACCGCGGCCCGCTCCCGAGGCAGGAGCGGCCGGCCGAGGCACGCCGTGCCCAGCGAGGCGAGGAGCTCGGCGCGGCGACGTCCCGCCAGCTCGGGGGTCCGTTCGTCGCCGGCAGCGGCCTCGAGGGGGTTGAGCCGGATCGATCCACCCGGGCGCAGGCACACGGGCTCGACGCCCCACGCCCGAGCGAGGTCGGCGTACTCCCCCTTGGGATCGACCACCCAGGCCCGCCGGCCGAACAGGGACTGGCGCCAGAGGTAGGACTTGACGAACGAGCTCTTGCCCCGGCCGATCTGGCCGATGACCACCATGTTGGGGTTGGTCAGCACCCCCTTGGCGTACAGCTCGAAGGGGTCGTAGGAGAACGACCCGCCGAGCAGGTCCCGTCCGATCAGCACGCCCCGGCCACCCAGGCCGCCTTCGGCGACGAAGGGGTAGGCGGCGCCCAGCTGGGCCGTGGTCACGCGGTGCGCAGCCGGTGTCACGCCAGACCTCGAGCCAGGGGAAGCGTCCAAGTGAACGCCCGGTCCTGCTCGCCGTACAGGCGCCGGAGCTCCAGGTGGGCCTGTCCCGCGGCCTGCTCGACCCGTCGGGCGGACAGCTCCAGCTCGTCCCAGCTGTCGGCCGTCACCGTCACGTACCCCGAGATCCGGTACTGGGCGTGGCCGTCGGCCAGCTCGGTCTCCCGACTGGCGACGACCTCCTGCTCCCGGCGCCGTCGGGCGGTGAGCATGAAGCCGGCGCGCCGGCGCAGCTCGGCGTCGGCCACGTCGGCAGTCCGCGCCTGCTCGACCTCGCGGGCCGCCCTGGACGGACTGACCGGTTCCATCGTGATCGACACCGTTCGTCGCGCCCCCGACTGGAGCAGCAGCGGTCGCAGGAAGTCGGGCCCGACACCCACCCGCGGCCACTCGGCGACCCAGTACGTGGCGTGGCAGGTCCCGTCGGTGCGATAGCCCGACCAGCTGGCCTCGGACGCCAGCGGCCAGGGCCAGCTGGCCACCGATCGACCACCCCCCGTCCCCCGTTCGGGCTGACGGGCGACGACCGTCCGTGGGTGGCGGTCGACGGCCTGGCGCAGCACCTGTACGAGCGCCCCGGGAGCGAGGGTCCCCTCGACCGTCATGTCCGCGGCCCGCAGCTGGCCCTCCAGCGACTGCAGCTCGCGCGTCAGCAGGGCGCAGCCACCCTCGTCGCCACCACCGGCCCGCCGGATGGCCCGGGCGGACCGTCCGGCGTGTACTGACACCGCCAGCAGGACGTCGTGGCGCTCGGTCACCGGCGCCGCCTGGCTGAGCAGGTCCAGATAAGAGCGGGCGGCGGGGCTGGTGGCGGGCAGGGTCAGCCCCTCCGCCAGATGGCGGGCCATGGCGTCGCCGTCGTCGGGCAGGCTGCGCTCCACCCACTGCACCCGATGCACCGCCGAGCCCTCGCGGGCCAGACCGGCGAGCACCTTGGCCCACGCGTCGACGCGCCGATGCTTGTCATCGGCGCCAAGGAGGACGAAGGCGTGGCTCTGCACGGCGAGGACCGCCGTGTAGGTTCGAGCGCGGGCGTCGTGTACCACGCCGATGCGCATGCCGCCGACGCTCACCGGTGGCTGCAGGATGCGACACCCCGCGAGGACCGGCGGCACGTCGGGCACCGAGCGCGAGCGCCCGCCGCAGCCCGGATCGCTGCCGAGTCGCGGCACCTCCGACAGGTACCGGCGCCGCCCCCTCACGGCGAGGGCGGACCACCGCCACACGACCGGGAGCCACTGCTCGGTGGTGCGGCCGCCGACCGGCCAGCAGGCCACGGCGACGCCGAGGCCCACCCCGACGAGGGCGATCCCGAGACCTGCCACGGTGGGTCGGGCCCGCAGCACGCCGACGGCGAGGATCAGGCTCGTGGCGACCGCGGCCAGCTGGCCCCCGCGCCAGCCGGCGACGAGCCCGCGCCGCTCGAGGGGCCCGAAGCGGTACCGAGGGAGCTCAGCGCCCATCGCCCGGCGCCCCGCCCTCGGGCCGACCTTCCGGCCCCGCGCCTCCACTGTCGGGCCGACCTCCCGGGCCGGCCTGGCCTCGTTCCCTTGGGGGCGGGAGCGGCAGGGCCGCAGAGCCGCCGGCGGCCCCGTGCGCGGCGCCTGCTCCACCCGCTCCACCTGCTCCGGCGGCCGTCCCAGCAGAGCTGGACGCAGCGGCCGCACCGCCGACAGTGGCAGACCCCGCCGCCGCGGCCCCGCCGGAGGCGGCCACGGCTGCGCCGTTGGCGAAGGCCGATCCCAGCCCGGGCTCGCCCTCGACGTCGCCGACCGACACGGTCAACGCCTCGTCGCCACCCGAGCCCGCCGCCATCGACGGCAAGGGCAGCGCCGAGCCCGACTCGACGGCGAGCGAGGACGCCCGACGCGACACGCCCTCCAGATGCATCACGGCGCCCGCCTCCACGGCGGGGACGAGCCGGAGGAGGGTGAAGGGCGAGAACGCCGCCAGCAGGAGCAGCGCGGCGCCGCTGATGACGCCGGAGAGGTCAGCAGTCCCGCCGTTCCCGGCCAGGGCGCCGGCAGCCAGGCTCAGGATGGCGACGACCACCAGCTTCGAGAGGACGAGCGCGGCGAGCGTCTCGGCGAGCCGACGGCACCAGTGCGACACGGCCGGCCAGACCAGCGTGGCCATGGCCAGGGGGAGGAAGAGCACGGCGACGTAGATGGCGGCGGTGCGGACGACGAGCTCGAGCCAGAGGAGCATCGCTGCCACGGCAACGACGAGGCCGCCGAGAAAGAGCACGAACGTCGCCGCTCCCGGCTGGCCCAAGGCGGCCGACGTTCGAATCAGCGCGCCGCTGACGCTGCTCACCACGGCCTGCACATCGCCTCCCGACGGCTTCGACACGTAGGTGCACATGGCGTCGACCGCGGCCAGCGAGAGCTGGACCAGCTCCACGGCGACCGCGGTCAGCAAGAGGGCCAGCGGGAGGTGGACCAAGGCCGAGCGCAACAGCAGGGAGAGGTCCTGGCGGACGATGGACTGCATGATCGACACCAGGAGGAGCGGCAGGATGAGCAGGGCGGCCAGGCTGGCCATGTTCTGGAAGTGCCCGAGGAACCAGTGCTGGTCGAGCTCCGGCCGGGTGGACGCATCGAGGACGTGGCCGAGCAGCTTCAGCATGTCGGCCGCCCCGTTCCCGACCCACTCGCCGATGCCGTCCAATACCTCGTTGACGCCGAAGCCGAACGCCCGGCTGACGATCCCCCCAGCGGCGACGACCACTACTGGTGCACCGCCTGCCCGGCGCTGAAGAAGAAGTTGACCAGCTCGGGCGCGGCGCCGATCAACAGAGCGGCGAGCCCGGCAATGAGCACGGCCCGCCGTCCCACCAGGGACTGCTGGAAGTTCTGGGCGTGGGCGCCGACGGCCCACAGGGCCGCCCCTACCAGCAGGGCGGCGAGGGCGAGGCCCAGCGCCCAGGCGGCCAGACCGTCGGTGAGGCTCTTCAGCTCGTCGATGCCCGGGAGGGCATGGGGGTCCGGGCTCACGCTCACTGCGCTCAACCACATCGGCATCGCCGTCGCTCCTCCACCTCTCGTCCAGCACGGGGTCGTCCGGCGCGGAGGTCCTCCCGCGCCAAGTCCGACGGCACCATATCGTGATCTTTCATGCTATTTCAAGTCGATTGATCAACCAACGCCGAGAAGCCGCGAGCATTTCGCCGACCGTTCATCGTCCGTTCAACTCGGGGTCGCGATCCCGACCGGCGCAGCCCGTACCCTTCCGACATGGCCCGCCGACCACCGCAGAGCCGGCCGTAGAGGCCGGCGCGGCCTTATCATCGTCTTGGCCGCAGCACTTGCTCGCTCGAGCGGGTGGCACCAGCGCTGCCTTGCATGACAGACCAGGAAGGACCATGTCGAAATCGATCGAAGCCGTCGGTGTCAACGCGTGGTACGGGTCTGTCCGGGCTATCGACGACATCACCCTGACCGTCGACGCCAAGCAGGTCACCGCCCTGATCGGCCCCTCGGGCTGCGGCAAGTCGACGTTCCTCCGGACGCTCAATCGCATGCACGAGGTCGTCACGGGCGCCGGTGTGTCCGGCAAGGTGCTGCTCGACGGCGAGGACATCTACGCCCAGAGCATCGACGCCACCGCTGTCCGGCGCACGGTTGGCATGGTCTTCCAACGGCCCAACCCGTTCCCGACCATGTCCATACGCGACAACGTGATCGCCGGCCTGAGGCTGAACGGCCAGCGCCGCAAATCCGAGCTCGACGACACGACCGAGCGAGTCTTGCGCCAGACGGGCCTCTGGGGCGAGGTCAGCAAGCGCCTGGGAGACCACGCCGGTGGCCTCTCCGGCGGACAGCAGCAGCGGCTGTGCATCGCCCGGGCGATCGCCGTCGAGCCGGCCGTCCTGCTCATGGACGAGCCGTGCTCGGCCCTCGACCCGATCTCCACGCTGATCATCGAAGATCTCATCAGCGAGCTGAAGGACAGCTACACGATCGTCATCGTCACCCACAATCTCCAACAAGCGGCGCGCGTGAGCGACTCGACCGGCTTCTTCACCATCAACGCGGCGGGCGAGCCGGGCCACCTCGTGGAGATCGGCTCGACCTCGAAGATGTTCACGAATCCCTCCGAGGAGCGCACTGAGGCGTACATCACCGGTCGGTTCGGATGACCGGCGTCGACGCCGGCATCGTCGTCGCTGCCGGGGTCGGCGGCATCGCGGCAGGCTGGCTCCTCGGGATCGTAGGCCGGCGACGGCTGCGCCAACGTCTCGTCCTCGTCGGTTCCAAGCTCGGTGCCAACGGATCTCCGAACGGCGCGGGCCTCGCGGGCACGCTGACCCGCCTCGAGCACTCCGCCGACGGTGCCGCGCAGGCGGCCAGCGCCGTCAGCTCGGACGGCATCCGTCTCCGGCGCGCCCTCGACTCGATCACCCAGGGGGTGGTCATCAGCAACGAGCATGGCGAGGTCGTGTTTCGCAACTCCCGGGCGACGAAGGTCATCGGGACCCGGCACGGCGACGCTCTCGCAGCCCAGGCCGTCGACGAGCTGCTCACCGAATCGTGGGGCGGGGCCCCTGGAGAGCGCACGCTCGAGCTCTACGGCCCGCCGCGGCGCACCCTGATGATGCACAGCGAGATCATCGACGACGGCAACCGGCCCCTCGGCATCGTGGCCGTGCTCGACGACGTGTCGGACCGCCGCCGCCTGGAGGCCGTCCGCCGTGATTTCGTCGCCAACGTCAGCCATGAGCTCAAGACGCCAGTGGGGGCGCTCTGCCTCCTGGCTGAGACGTTGCTGGCCGAGAACGACGCCGAGGTGTCCCAGCGCCTCGCCGGCCGGATCCAGTCCGAGTCCCTTCGGGTGAACCGGATCATCGAGGACCTGCTCGATCTGAGCCGCATCGAAGCCGAGGAGCATCCTCCGCGCGAGCCGCTGCTCGCCAGCCTCATCATGGCCGAGGCCGTCGAGCGGGTGCGGTCGGCCGCGGAGCAGCGGGGCGTCAAGCTCCTCGTCGGCGAGCCCGACCCTCCGGTCACGCTCATGGGCGACCGCCGGCAGCTGGTGGCCGCGCTGAACAGCCTGCTGGAGAACGCCGTCAAGTACTCCGACGAGGGGTCGAGCGTCGAGGTGTTCGGCCAGGCCAACGGCGCCTGGGTGGAGCTCGTCGTGCGCGATCAAGGGATCGGGATACCCGCCCGTGACCTCGAACGCATCTTCGAGCGGTTCTACCGGGTCGACCACGGCCGCAGCCGACAGACAGGAGGAACCGGCTTGGGACTGTCCATCGTCCGGCACGTGGCCAACAACCATCAGGGCCTCGTGCATGTGGAGTCGCGCGAGGGCGAAGGCTCGATGTTCACCCTGCGCCTGCCCGTTGCGTCGGTGCCCGTCCGATGACCGAGTCGCAGGCCTCCGTGCTCATCGCCGAGGACGAGGACTCCTTCGTCGACGCCCTGGTGCTCGGGCTCCGGCGAGAGGGCTTCCTCACGACCGTCGCCCACGACGGTGTCGAGGCGCTGAACCTGTTCGATGCGGTCCAGCCCGACCTCGTGCTCCTCGACGTGATGCTCCCCAAGCTGTCGGGCCTCGACGTGTGCCGGGACATCCGGGCCCGGTCGTCGGTGCCGATCATCATGGTGACGGCCAAGGGCACCGAGCTCGACACAGTTGTGGGACTGGAGGTGGGAGCGGACGACTACGTGTCCAAGCCCTACCGGCTGCGGGAGCTGGTGGCCCGGATGCGAGCAGCCCTGCGCCGCGCCCCGCGCGACGAGGACGAGACGGCGGCGGCCACCGAGGTGCTCCAGGTCGGGGAGGTGCGCCTCGACCCCGGTCGCCACGAGGTCATGGTGCGCTCGAGCGACGTCACGCTGCCGCTCAAGGAGTTCGAGCTGCTGGAGCTGCTGCTGGCCAACGCCGGCAGGGTCCTCACCCGTGACACGCTGATCGACCGGATCTGGGGGCCGCACTACGTGGGGGACACCAAGACCCTCGACGTCCACATCAAGCGGCTGCGGGCCAAGATCGAGGAGGACCCGTCCAACCCCGCGCTGATCACGACCATCCGCGGCCTCGGATACCGCTTCGAGGCCGGGCGGCGGAGCTGACACGAGGGAGGCGGCGGTACCCATGACCGAGACCCGCAAGGCATTCCACGAGGAGCTGGACGAGGTGCGGTCCGACGTCATCCGGCTGGGGGCGATGGTCCTCGAAGCGATCCAGGGGGCCACGGCCGCCCTCCTGGAGGGCGACCTCGCCGCCGGAGAGCAGGTGCTGCGGGCGGGCCGCGACATCGACGCCCTCAGGCACAAGATCGAGGAGAAGGTGTTCTACCTGCTGGCCCAGCAGCAGCCGCTGGCGGTCGACCTGCGCATCCTGGTGAGCATCCTGCGCGTGATCCACGAGCTGGAGCTGTCAGGGCACCTCATGGTCAACACGACCAGGGCGTCCCGCCGCCTGTACCCCCAGGAGCTCGACCCCAAGCTGCGAGGCACGATCGACCGGATGCGCGAGCAGGCGACGCTGCAGCTCCAGGTGGCCATGGACGCCTTCGCCGACCTTGACGCCACCAAGGCGAGCGCGCTCTTCGACATGGACGACGTCATGGAGGATCTCCAGAAGGACCTCTTCCGAGCCATCCTCGGCACCAACAAGATCGACGAGACGGCCCTGCAACGGGCCGTGCAGATGGCGCTGGTCGGACGCTTCTACGAGCGGACCGCCGACCACGCCGTGACGATCGGTGAGCGGGTCACCTTCATGGTGACCGGAGAGATGCCGCTGGCTGATTCCATGCCGGCGAGCCTGGAGTGAACGACGCCTGCGCGGCCGCCGACCGTGGACTCCGAACGACGGGACCGGCTCGTCGCCATGATCCGCGGCCACGGGGGGCGAGTCACCACGGCGAGACGTGCGCTCGTCACCGCCCTGGTGCAGGCGAGGGGTCACGTGACCGCCGACGACCTTGCCGCGCTGGTACAGAAGGCGCAGCCGGACGTCCACCTGTCCACCATCTACCGTAGCCTCGACGCGCTCGAACGCATCGGTGTGGTCGACCACGTGCACCTCGGCCATGGCCGAGCCGTCTACCACCTCGCCGACGAGCCCCACCAGCACCTGGTGTGCGAGGTGTGTGGGGCCGTGGTCGAGGTGCCCGACGCGACCTTCGCCGAGCTGAGCGACACCCTCCGACGCGACTACGGGTTCACCATCCGGCCCAACCACTTCGCCGTGCTCGGGCGCTGCCGCGCCTGCGCGGGCGCTTAGGGCAGGGGAGGCGGGCGGGGGCGACGGCCCGCAGGCGCGTCGCGCCTACGGCGCGGGGATCTCGGTGGCGCCCCCGAGATACGGGCGCAGGCACTCGGGGAGGCTGATCGATCCGTCCTCCCGGCGACCCGTCTCGACGAGGGCGGCCCACGGCCGGCCCCACGCCAGGGCCGAGCCGTTGAGCGTGTGCACGAGGGCGGGGCCCGAGCCGTCCTGGGGGCGGTAGCGCACGTTGGCCCGGCGAGCCTGGTAGTCCGCGCACCACGAGGCCGACGACACCTCGAGCCACTGGTCGGTACCCGGTGAGTACACCTCGAGGTCGAACGTGCGCGCCGACGCCTGGCCCAGGTCGCCGGCGCACAGGTCGAGGACGCGGTAGGCCAGACCGAGCTCCTGGAGCAATGCCTCGGCCCGGCGAACCATGTCCTCGAAGACCTCGTGTGCCTGCCCGGGCGTCGTGTACGCGAAGAGCTCGACCTTGTCGAACTCGTGGACCCGGAGCAGGCCTCGGGTATCCCGTCCCGCGGCTCCCGCCTCCCGACGAAAGCATGCCGTCGCCGCCGTCAGCCGCGCCGGCAGCTCGCCTTCGGTGAGGATCTCACCGCGCCGCAACGACGCCAAGGGCACCTCGGCGGTCGGAATCGCCCACAGGTCATCGCGCTCGATGTGGTAGGCCTCGTCGGCGAACTTGGGCAGGTGGCCGGTCGAGACCATTGTCTCCGTGCGGACCAGCGTCGGCGGGCGGACCTCTTCGAAGGCGTCGGCGTGGCGATCGAGGGCGAGGGTGGTCATGGCTCGCAGCAGGGTCGCTCCCATGCCGCGGTACATGGGGAACATGGACCCCGACAGCTTCGCCGCCCGCTCCATGTCCAGCAGCCCCAGCTCGGCTCCGATCTCCCAGTGCGGCACGCGCTGGTGGGGCTGGTACTCCAAGGCGTCCGGAGGCCCCGAGCTGCCCTCGGCTCCGGTCCCGGGCGACCACCAGCGCAGGACCACGTTGTCGGCCGGCGAGCTGCCGTCGGGCGCGGCGGGATCCGGAAGGTTCGGGATCTCGAGGAGGAGCTCGCGCCGCTCGGCATCGAGGGCAGCCAGCTGCGCATCGATGGCCCGCTCCTCGGGGCCGAGCGGACGGCTCTGCCCCGCCAGCTCCTCGGCCCGCGCCGCGTCTCCCGCCCGGCGCGCCTCCCCCACCTCCCGGGACAGATCCTTGATGCGCCGGCGTACCTCGTCTCGCCGAGCGGTCTCCTCCCGCCATCTCGCATCGAGGGCGAGGAGGCGATCGAGGTCCGAGTCGGCGCCCCGCCGGGCCAGCGCCGCCCGCACCCGGTCCGGCTCGCGACGCACGAGCTGAATGTCGATCATGGTGGGTGGAACGGTAGCGTGCTGGCCTGATGCCAGCCGCCATCGACGTGAGCGATCTCGTCGTGCGCTACGGCCTGATGACCGCCGTCGACGGTCTGAACCTCACCTGCGAGGCCGGTGAGGTGCTCGCCCTCCTCGGACCCAACGGCGCCGGCAAGACCACGACGGTCGAGACCCTCGAGGGGTACCGACGGCCGACAAGTGGCGCGGTGCGGGTGCTGGGTCTCGACCCCATCGCCGACCGACGGGCGCTGGCCCCGAAGATCGGGGTCATGCTCCAGCGCGGCGGCGTCTACCCGGCGATGAGCCCGCGCGAGGCCCTGCGGCTGTTCGCCGCCTACTACGACGATCCGGAGGACCCCGACGCCCTCGTGGAGCGGGTCGCGCTTCGAGACGTGGAGCGGACCCCGTGGCGACGCCTGTCGGGCGGCGAGCAGCAACGCCTCTCGCTGGCGCTCGCCCTCGTGGGCCGGCCCAGCGCGGCGTTCCTCGACGAGCCCACGGCGGGGGTGGACCCGGCGGGCCGGCTGGCCATTCGTCAGGCCGTGGCGGATCTTCGCGACGGGGGCGCGGCCGTGCTCCTCACGACCCACGAGATGGAAGAAGCGGAGCGGCTGGCCGATCGCATCGTGATCATCGACCGCGGCGTCGTCGTGGCCGGGGGGAGCCCGGCCGAGCTGATGACCGCCGGTGCCGGCCACGAGATCCGCTTCGGCGCGCCGCCCGGCCTGGCGGCGGGCGACCTCGGCGCGTCGCTGGGCGCTGTCGTCACGGAGGAGCGTCCGGGCGAATACCGCGTCGACACCGAGGCGACGCCTGCGACCGTCGCCGCCCTCACCGCCTGGCTCGCCGCCCACGACCTGCCACTGGCCGATCTGCGGGCCGGTCGACAGCGCCTCGAGGACGTCTTCCTGCGGCTGACGGCGCCATCCCCAAAGGGCGGCGGCTGATGCGGGCCTATGTCGCCCAGACCCACGCCGAGGTCATGATGACCCTGCGGCGCGGCGACGCCGTGCTGCTCACGCTCGGCATCCCCGTCCTGCTCCTCGTCTTCTTCTCCCTGGTCCACGTCCTCCCAACCACGACGAAGGAGCCCGTCGCGTTCCTCGCCCCCGGGATCCT
>DATBBR010000104.1 GCA_036270875.1 Acidimicrobiales bacterium | reverse complement strand
CCCGAACGATCCGGGCACCGGTCCGACGAGCGCCTCCGCCCGCCCGTCGGACCCAGCGCGCACCCACAGGTCCCGCTGGGGGAACGGCATGGCGATGGCCGCCTTGTCGAGCGCGCCTTTCACGCTCATGGCGACGTCGCTGCGAGCCCGCCACGGGTCGATCGTATGCCAGAACAGCACCGTGAACCGTACCGACGAGTCACCGAAGTCGTGGACCCAGGCGGCCGGTGCCGGAAGCGCCTTCACCCCGCTGGTGCGCCTGGTCGCGTCGACCAGGATACGCTGCGCCTCCTCCAGGTCGATGCCGTAGCCGACCCCAACCTCGAGGCTCGACCGCCGCAGCGCTGTGCGGGTGTAGTTCACGATCGGGTTCTCGAGGACGGTCTTGTTGGGGATGAACACGTCCAGCCCGTCGTACGTGCGCACGGCCACGTTGCGGAGATCGATGTCCTCCACGACGCCCTCGAACTTGTTGTCGAGCAGCACCTGGTCGCCGCGCCGGATCGGGCGCCGGGTTTGCAGGAGCACGCCGGCCACGAAGTTCTGCAGGGTGTCCTGCAGGGCGAAGGCCAGGGCGATGCCGCCGATTCCCAGGGCACCGAGCAGGGGGCCGATCTGCACCCGAAGGGCGACGAGCGAGTACACCAGGCCCGCCACCACGATCACATAGGTGAGGAAGCGACTGACCAGCCGGCCCCACGCCCGGTCCGGATCCCGTCGGGCTGCCCGCATCACGGCACGCCTCGCCGCCTGGGTCGCCACGGCCGTCACCCCGAGGATGACCGCCACGTGAATCCAGTCCCAAGCGGTGATGCCGTGCGGGACGACGATATGGGGCTGTGTCGCCGCTCCCAGCGTCATCGACCCGGCATGCTAGCGGCGCTGGGCCACCCGCCAGAACAGCGCCTCGGGGCCCGATCGCCGGCCGGGTGTACGGCTCAGATGCTGGTGTCGACGATCAGCACGTCGCAAGGGGCGTGGTGGGCGACCTTGTTGGGCACGCTGCCCAGCACGAACCGCGTCCGGGTGCGCATCCCTACCGATCCCACGACGATCATGTCGGCCTTCCACGCCTCCGCCTCGTCCAGCAGGGCGTCCGCCGGCTCGGCCCCCACCGACTTCGGCACCACCTCGGTCACGCCCATCTCCCGGGCGACGGCGGCCGCGTTCTCGGCCACAGTCTGCGCCGCGGCCGAGGCGGTCGCCAGCCAGGTCTGGTCCGGTGGCGTGGCACCCACCCACAATCCCCCGCGGGAGGCCTCCCGATGGGCGGTGAGGATCCGGAGCTCCGCCCCGAAGACCTTGGCCATCGTCGCGGCACGGCGAACCGCCAGCATTGCCGTGGGTGACCCGTCCGTACCGACCAGGATGCGCCTGGGCAGGGCGGTCATCTCCCGCTCCCGGGCGGCTAATGCGTCTGCGTCGGACATCTTGTCTCTCCCCTCTGCCCGCCGGGCCTCATACGTCCACCGGTGAGGCGCCGGTCACTACCAGGATGGCGCGTCTCGCCGCTCCGCGACGGCCATCGCGGCTCGATCACACCAGGGCCAGCCCTTTTCGGCTCCTGTCCTGTCCCCGTGTTCACATTGCGGTAACTTCGATACCCAGCCGTCAGCGAGCGGGATGCTCTGGAGCTTTCCGCCCCTTGGCGAGGAGGGAGGCCACAGCGATGGTGGAGAACGCACAGGTCGCCGAGGCTGGGGGCAGCGGGCCGGGTCCCCTCGCACGCACGCTGTGGCACCGCCAGCTCGAGCGCTATCCCAACACCGGGCCGCGCTACGCCTATCTGCTGATCGTGGTCGTCGCCACGATCATGCTCTACTACCAGTTCTACGTGCAGGGCGCCGTGGCTCCCCAGATCACGTCGCAGCTGCACATGTCCTTTCCCTTCTTCGTCTACATCGTGGTCATCTCCAACGCGCTCGGCGCCTTCGGGTCGCTGTTCGCCGGGCTGGCCGATCGCTGGGGCCGGGCCAATCTCGTCGCCTACGGCCTGGTGTTCACGGGCGCCATGATCGCCTTCGGCGTGCCCAACTCCCCCAACAAGTACGCCTATCTCATCATGTTCTCCTCGGTCGGCTTCGTCGAGGGCATCATGCTGGTGGCCACGCCGGCCCTCGTGCGCGACTACTCGCCTCAGGTCGGCCGGGCCTCGGCCATGGGGTTCTGGACGCTGGGGCCGGTCATCGGCAGCCTGATCGTGGCCGAGGTCTCCAGCAGGACTGTCAACCATTTCCACTTCTGGTACTCGGGCGCGCAGGGCGCAGGCTTGAACGGCGTCGTTTGGCAGGACCAGTACGTCGTCTGCGGGATCGTCGGGCTGGTGGTGGCCGCAATCGCTGTGTTGTTCCTGAAGGAGCTGTCCCCCAATCTCCGGGACCAGCTGATGGTCTCCCTTCGAGACCGGGCGCTGGTCGAGGCCAGAGCCAAGGGCTTGGATCTCGGCGAAGCGCTCCGTCATCCGTGGCGCCAGATGATGCACCTCGACATCGTCGGATCGGCCGCGGCCATCAGTGTCTTCCTGATCGTCTATTACACCCTGATCGGCTTCTCGGTCCTGTACTTCGTGTTCGTCTTCAACTTCACAACGGCCCAGGCCAACAGCCTTGGTGTCTGGATATGGGCCTTCGACGCCATAGCCCTGGTCGCCATCGGTGTGCTCTCGGACAAGGTGCGTGTCCGCAAGCCCTTCATGGCGGTGGGAGGCCTGGGCGCGATCGCCATGACCTCGCTCTTCGCCTACCAGACCTACAACATCCACACTGGCTACTACACCTTCGCCTGGATCCTGAGCCTGCTGGCCATCTTCCTGGGCTTTGCCTTCTCCCCGTGGATGGCGAGCTTCACGGAGACGGTCGAGAAGCGCAACCCGGCCCTCACCGCCACCGGCCTGGCCGTGTGGGGCTGGATCATCCGAGCCATCGTCTCGATCTCGATCTTCATCCTGCCCTACGTCGTGACCACCATGACCCCGCTGTTCGAGAACGGCCCCAGGGCGCAGGCGATCCAGGCCCAGTTCCCGGCTCAGGTGCAAACGCTCACAACCCTCAACAACGTGGTGGGTAAGAACGACCCGCAGACACTGGCGGCCCTTCAGGCCAATCCCAACAACCTCGCCGCCGGCCTGAAGGCGGCCACGGAGATCGCCACGGCGACGCATATCAGCGTCGGGCAGGCGACCACGCAGCTGCTGGCGCTCAAGGCGTTGCCGCCCTCGGACCTGGCGTTCCTTACTGCCCATGGGGCCCAGCTCCAGAGCGCGCAATCCGCTGCGCCTCGCGAGTGGAGGACCTGGTGGTGGGTGTGCGTCGGGTGCGAAGCCGCCTTCATCCCGTTCATCTTCGTGATGACAGGACGGTGGAGCCCGCGGCGGGCCAAACGGGACGAGCAGGAGCACCAAGAGCTCGTGGAACGCGAGCTCCAGGCCCTGGGAACGTCGGGGGGTGTCGCCGCCCAGGCCTGACGGCCTCGGCGACAGCCGCCCGCCCTAGATCGGCGCGATGGGGTTGAGGTCGAGCCCCCGCTCCAGGGCCGCCGCGGCCCGGCTGACCACGAGGTCGCCGTGCTGGGGTCCGACCATCTGGAGGCCGACCGGCATCCCCGACTCGGTGAAGCCGGCGCACACCGTGGCCGCCGGGGACCGGGTGAGGTTGAAGGGATAGGTGAAGCGGACCCAGTTGAGGTCGGACGTGCCGTTGATGATCCCGGGCTCTCCGCTCAACGGTGTCGGGGCCGCGACCGTGGGCGTGACCAGGAGGCGGACCTCGTGGAACAGCTGCACGAGGCGCAGGTTCAGCAGGTGGCAGGCATCCTCGGCCTTGACCATGTCGAGGGCTGACAGGCTGCGGGCCCAGTCCACGGTGGCGGCGAGGCCGGGGTCGACCTGGTCCCAGACCTCCGTCCCGACGAAGGGCTCGAGGGTGCGGAGGTTGTAGGCGCTGGTCAGCTTCAACCACGGCTCGACGGGGTCCTCGGGGAAGACCTCGTCGACATCGATCACCTTCGCCCCCAGCTCCTCCATGGTGCGGACGGCCCGCTCGCACACCGCCCGCACCTCGTCGTCGAGGGGGGCGTAGCCGAGCGTCGGGGACCAGGCCACCGCGAACGGCACGTGGGCGTTGTCGAGGGCGGCGGTCCACGAGTTCTCTGGCATCGGCAGTGAGCGGAGGTCCGTGGGGTCGGGGCCGATCACGATGTCGAGGGCCTGCACCAGATCGTCGGTGGTCCGCGCCAGCAGGCCCCTCGTGGACAGGTGGTGCCAGTCGGGAGCGTGGCCGCCACCCGACGGCACCCGGCCGAGCGACGGCTTGAGGCAGGACAGCCCGCAGGCCGACGCAGGTATGCGCAACGAGCCGCCTCCGTCCGAACCCGTCGCCAGGGGCACCATGCCCGCGGCGATGGCGGCGGCGCTTCCCCCTGAAGATCCTCCCGGGCTTCGCTCCAGGTCCCACGGATTGCGGGTGGCACCGAACGTGGCGTTGTCAGTGTCCGCCTTCCAGCCCAGCTCGGGGGTGTTGGTCTTGCCGACGACCACACAGCCGGCGGCTCGGAGCCGGTCGACGAGGAGCGAGTCCGCAGTCGCCGGGGCCTGGCCGGCGAACACGGCCGATCCCCGTGTCGTCGGGAGCCCGGCGGCGTCCTCGAGGTCCTTGACACCGATGGGGATGCCCGCCAGCGGTCCGACCCGCTCGCCCCTGGCCACCGCGCTGTCGATGGCCCGGGCTGCCGCCCGGGCGCCGGCCTCGTCGAGGGCGACGAACGCGTTCACCCGATCGTCGAGCGCATCGATGCGGGCCAGGGCGTGACCCACCAGCTCCTCCGCCGAGCGCTCGCCCGTCCGCACGCCAGCGGCCAGCGCCGGCAACGTCTCCTGTCGAAAGTCCATCGGGGGAGCCTATGGCGAGCGCGCCCCGGTTGCTGGAGACTCGCCGCGCCGGCCAGCATTCGCCTCCATGATCTCCGACACCCGTCTGGACCACGTCGCCGTGGCCGTCGAGCGACGCGCCGACGCCTGGCCCCGGTACGCCGGCGACCTCGCCGGCCGATGGCGCAGCGGCGGACTGAGCCTCGGCTTCGCGCCCGCTCAGTTGGAGTATGCCGACGGCAAGAAGATCGAGATCCTGCGGCCACACCGCGTCGCCGACAACGACTTCCTGCGCCGCTTCCTGGATCGCAACGGGCCCGGACCGCACCATCTCACCTTCAAGGTGGGCGACATCGAGGACGCGCTGGCCGAAGCCAGCCTCGCCGGCTACGCCCCGCTCAACGTCGACCTCAGCGATCCGATCTGGAAGGAGGCGTTCCTCCACCCCAAAGACGCCACCGGGGTGCTCGTCCAGCTGGCCCAGGCGGACGGTGACTGGCGAACACCGCCTCCGGACGACCTTCCTGCGCCGCGCACGCCGGACCCTGCGGCCCTGGTACACGTCGCTCACGCCGTGGCGTCGCTGGACGACGGGCTACGGCTCTTCTCGGCGCTCCTCGGCGGACGCGAGGAGCGCCGGGGGGCGGCAGACCACCATCAGTGGGTCGACCTGGTGTGGCCCGAGGCGGGACGAGTACGTCTGGTGGCTCCGTCGTCCGAGGGGAGCCCGCTGTGGTCATGGCTGGGCGCCCGCGCCGGCCGCATCCTGCACCTCGGGTTCTCGTGCGACGATCCGGGCGGCGTGAACGGCGCCAGGGAACGCGGGTCGACCTGGTCGGTTGCGCCCGAGGACAACCTCGGCACGGGCCTCGTCCTGGTTCCCACCGGCAGCAACGCCTTCGACGACTGCCCCCTGCCCTGAGCAGCCTCCGGGGCGCGAGCCCGCCGAGGGCTAGCGTGGGCGAAATGGAGAGCGTTTCCGCCGCCCGCCCGCGCCCCGTTCCGTCGGCGCTGCCGGGCTCGCCGGCGTCGTGAACCCGCTCGACCAGCGGCAGCGCCAGATCACCCTGGCGGCCGCGGGCCTGGCCGCGGTCATCGTTCTCGCCATCTGGATCCCCCAGCTCGGTGCCCACGTCCGGAAGGGCCAGGTCACGCCGAGCCTGGCCCTGATCAGTGGGCTCATCCTGTCCGGGCTTCTCGCCACCTCCCTTCTGATCAACAAGCGCTACATCGTGGGGCTGGCCGCACTCTTCCTGGCCTTTCTCGGTCCCTGGGGCAACTATCCGCTGGTCGCCATTCTCTACGCCGGGTTGGCCGGGTGGCTGGTGATCACCGCCGGCCGCGAGGCGCGCGAGGAGGCGGCGAGGAAGCGGGAGGCAGCCGGGGGCGCCCCGGCCACGCCGGCCCGAGGCGGAGGCAGCCCCTCACCGCGGAGCTCGGGCCCATCGGGGGGCGCCCGGCCCCGAGGCGGCGGCTGGCTGCGCCGGGGCCAGCGCGACGAGTCCCCGACGCGCCGCAAACCACCAGGTGCTTCGCGGCGCTACACCCCGCCGAAGAGCTGAGGTTGGCGAGGCGCCTGTCACCAACCCCCCGAACGGGGCGTCCAAGGTGACATCGACCGAGGCCGGCCCGAACGGCCGCCCCCGGCGCGAGGCCAGCCCGTCGACCGAGGCCGGCCCCCAATACCGGCCCGACGAGCGCGGCCGGGCCCGGAGGCCGGCCCATGGAGCGGGATCGACAGCGGATGCTAGAGAGGTGCCGTGATCGGTGAAGCCCTGGGCGGCAAGCGCATCGCAGTGACGGGCGCCACCGGCTTTCTCGGCACCGCGCTGGTGGAGCGGCTGCTCAGAAGCGTGCCCGACTGTGAGGTCA
>DATBBR010000103.1 GCA_036270875.1 Acidimicrobiales bacterium | reverse complement strand
CTTGCCAGCGGCTCGCATCCTGCACTCTCAGCTGCCAATTACGGAGCGCGATGACACGACGGGCGTTTCCTACAAGCACTGCCCCGCGGCCCCGTCCCGTTCTCGCCCATTGTGGCCAAACCGCCGCTCGTCGCATGGCTTGTCTCGCAGATCCCCGCCGAAGGCACGATGGTAGTCCAGGCAAGTTGGCTCCTCGGCGCTCCGCCGATCGCCTTGGGTTGTCACGATCGGCCCCCGGCGTCTTCAGGGTTGAGCGTCTCCAGCTCCACGCCCGCCGTCTCCGGAAAGAGGGTGAGCACGATCACACTCAACACCAGCGGGCCCAGCGCCAGCAGGGCCAACGGTCGGCCGAGCGCTCCGAGGGGACCGGCCAGGAAGCCCACGGTCAGCAGGCCGCTCGCTCCCCCGAGCCGGTCGCTCACGTAGAGCAGCCCGTTGGCCCGCCCCCGGAGCGACGTGGGGAACAGCTCGGGGCCGTAGACCCCGAGCGCCGGCAGCACGGCGGCGCCGATCACCGCCGCCGCCACCCCGGCGATCCACATCGGCCAGCCCCGGATGGAGTACATCGCCACGGTGGCACCGACGCCCCCGACCAGGCCCACGCCGGCGACGATCCGTCGCCCGCGCACGTCTGCAAGCCGACCTCCGGCGACGACGCCGATGCCGCCGGGTGTGTTGGTCCCAATGATGAACAGCGAGATGCGAGCGCCCGAGAAGCCCCGCTCCGCCCGCAGGAACTGGTTCTGATACTGGCTCGCGGGCACAAGGAACAGGTTGAGCAGGAAGCGTGAGCCGGCCAGCAGCCACAGCCGCCAGCCGTGGCCGCGCAGCGTCGCGATGGCGTGGGGGGCGACGAAGCGCCGGCTCTCCGGGAGCTGTCGGGCAATCGGGATCAGCACCAAGAGCCCGGCGGCGGGGACCACGTACAGCGCCCGCCAGGCGCCCGGACCGATGTCCGCCAGGGTGAGCAGCAGCGCGCACACGCCGGCGCCGAGGGCGGCGGTCAGCACCAGGATGCCGAACGAATAGGCGCGGGCGCCGGCAGGGACCTCCTCAGCGGCCACCACCGCCAGCAGGATGACGGCGGCGGTGACGAAGCCGCGGGACACGACCTGGCTGCCGGCGAGCCAGGTCAGCGAGGGCGAGAGCGCCCCCACCATCGTCAAGGCGGCGCCGGCGGCGGTGCAGCCGAGCAGCAACCGCCGTCGGCCCCGGCGGTCGGCCAGGGCCACCAGGACGAACGCCAGGGCGACGTCGGCCCTTACAACGGCGAGCGCCACCCCCAGCGCCCGGTCGCTGGCGCCGAACTCTCGGGCCGCGAACGTGGCCGTCTGGGTGAGCACCGTGCCGAGGTAGCCGTCGACGAGCGCCAAGGCGGCCAGTGCCGTGAGCGTTCGGGTCGTCCTCGGATCGAGGCGGGCCGGCGGCAACCACCACGGGGTGCGCGACGGGCGCTCGATGGCGCCCAGGTGACGGCGGGAGGGGAGCAGGAACAGCCAGCCCACCCAGGGCACGGCCAGGCGAAATTCGACCGTCTGGCTGACGCGCGCTCGCCCACTCCCGGCGGCCTCGACGACGACCTGGCGACGGTAGGTCTCCACCGGCCCTTCGGCCGCTTCGAAGCGCCCGGGCCCGAGCGTCCGCTCCAGCACCATGTCCGATCGGGGTTCGAGCACCTCATCGGCCCGGGCGGCATCGACGGTGGCCCGGGTGACGACCCGATGCACACGGCCCGCCATGACGGCGACCATACCGACTGTGGCGTCGCCGTCGAGTACGGCCGGCGACGGTCGTCCAGGGGTGGCGGCGGGACCGACCATACTTGGGGCCCGTGGATCGCTTCGTCGTTCGCCCCGGCCGCCCGCTCTCCGGCTCGGTGCGCGTGGGAGGGGCCAAGAACTCGGCTCTCAAGCTCATGGCCGCCTGCCTCCTGGCCGAGGGCCGTTACATCCTCTCCAACGTTCCTCGCATCGCGGACGTCGAGACGATGGGCGACGTGCTGGCGGCCATGGGCGTCCGCGTGCGACGTACGGGTGAGGACGAGCTCACCATCGACACGCCGGCCGACCTCACTCCCGAGGCGCCCTATGAGCTGGTCGAGCGCATGCGGGCGTCGGTGGTCGTGCTGGGACCGCTCCTCGCCCGCTTCGGCACGGCCAAGGTGGCCATGCCGGGAGGCGACGACTTCGGGCACCGTCCCATCGACATCCACCTGCGCAGCTTCGAGGCCATGGGTGTCACGTTCGAGGCCGCTCACGGCTCTGTCGAGGGGCGGGCGGGACGCCTGGTTGGCACCCGGGTGGTCCTCGAGTTCCCCAGCCACACGGCCACCGACAACGTGCTGATGGCGGCGGCGCGAGCCAAAGGGACCACGATCATCGAGAACGCGGCGCGCGAGCCCGAGGTCGCCGACCTGGCCGCCTTCCTCAACCGCATGGGCGCGAGGATCGGGGGAGCGGGGACGTCGCGCATCGAGGTGGAAGGCGTGGACGAGCTACACCCCGTCGATCACCGCGTGATACCCGACCGTGTCGAGGCGGCCACGTTCCTCACCGCCGTCGGCCTGGCGAAAGGAGAGGTCGTCATCGAGGGCGGTCGAGCCGAGCACCTCGACATGCTCATCCAGAAGCTGGGTGCCATGGGCGTCTACGTGTCGCCGACCTCGGACGGTCTCTGGGTCGCGGCCTCCGGGCCCCGCCGGTCGGTGGACGTCGCCACCCTTCCCTATCCCGGGGTCGCCACGGACTACAAGCCGTTGCTGGTGACGATGCTGTCGGTCGCCGACGGCGTGGGGATCGTGACCGAGAACCTCTTCCGGGGCCGGTTCCGCTACGTCGACGAGCTCCGGCGCATGGGCGCCGACATCCGCACCGAGGGTCACCACGCCGTCGTGCGAGGCGTCCAACGCCTGTCAGGAGCCCCCGTCCGCGCTCCTGACATCCGGGCCGGCGCCGCGCTCGTGCTGGCCGGGCTGGTCGCCGACGGCGAGACCGTGGTGGCCGATGCCTTCCACGTGGACCGGGGCTACGAACGGTTCGCCGACAAGCTCGCGGCCCTGGGCGCCGACGTGTCCAGGGCAGGCTGAGTGCCGGGTCGCGCCGACGCCGAGCAGCTGGTCGCGGCGGCAATCGAGGGAGACCGCGGCTCGCTCGCCCGTCTCATCTCCCTGGTCGAGCGGGGCGGCCCGCAGGCCCGGGCCGTGGGCAGGCTCACCTACCCGAAGGGGGGGCGGGCCTACAGCGTGGGCATCACCGGAGCCCCGGGATCGGGCAAGTCGACCCTCACCGACCGGCTGATCGCCGAGGCCAGGGGCCAGGGCGGTCAGGTCGGCGTGCTGGCGGTCGACCCGTCGTCGCCGTTCTCGGGGGGCGCCATCCTCGGAGATCGGGTCCGCATGCAGGACCACGCCGTGGACCCCGGGGTCTTCATCCGCTCGATGGCGACCCGCGGCCACATGGGTGGTCTCGCCCTGGCCGTGCCCGAGGCCATCCGGGTGCTCGACGCCGCCGGGTTGCCCATGGTGCTGGTCGAGACCGTCGGCGTCGGACAGGTCGAGCTCGACGTGGCGGGCGCGACCGACACCACTGTGGTGGTGGTGAACCCCGGTTGGGGGGACGCGGTGCAGGCCAACAAGGCCGGCCTGCTGGAGATCGCCGATGTCCTGGTCATCAACAAGGCCGACCGGCCCGGCGCCCGCGAGACACACCGGGACCTGGCGCTCATGCTGGAGCTGTCCACGCTCGGCGACTGGCGACCGCCGATCGTGGAGACGGCTGCGTCGACCGGCAAGGGGATCAGCGAGCTCTGGGAGGAGCTGGCGCGCCATCGGGCGTTCCAGGAGGAGCGGGGCGCGCTGGATCGCCGGCGGGCGCAGCGGCTCGAGGACGAGCTGCGGACGATCGTGACCCGGCGACTGGAGCAGCGGGCGGACAGCCTCTCGACGAGCGCGTCGTTCGACACCGTGAGGTCGGCGATGATCGAGCGCCGCCTCGACCCCTACCAGGCGGCCGACGAGATCCTGGACGGCCTGGTCGGATAGCCAGGATGTCCGCTCAGCGGCCGACGAAGGTGGCCTTGCCCGGTCCCTGCTCGAGAAACGAGCGGACTCCGATGCCGGCGTCCTCGGTGCCGAACGACTCGACGAACAGGTCGCGCTCCAGCCCCAAGCCCTCGGCCAGCGGTCCGGCGAGCCCGTCGTCGACGGCCCGCTTGGCCAGCCCCTGGGCCACCACCGCGCCACGGGCGAGCTCGGAAGCCCATGACAGGGCGGAATCGAGCACCTCGGCCGCGGGCACGACCCGGTCGACCAGGCCGATTCGCTCCGCCTCGGCCGCGCCGACCTGCCGACCGGTGAGGATCAGGTCCTTGGCCCGAGCGGCGCCGACCTGACGGGCAAGCCGCTGGGTTCCCCCGCCACCGGGGATGATGCCCAGCAGGATCTCGGGCTGGCCCAGCTTGGCGGTCTCCGCGGCGACGCGGAAGTCACAGGCCAGCGCCAGCTCACACCCCCCGCCCAGGGCAAACCCACATATGGCGGCGATCGTCGCCCGGGGGATGGCGGCCACGGCGTCGAGGGCGGCGTGGAACGATCCGGTGACCTCGGCCGCCTCCGCCGGCCCCCGGAGCTCGGAGATCTCGGCACCGGCGGCGAAGATGCGCTCGCCTCCCCAGATGACCACGGCCCCCGGCGGATCCATCGACAGCTCGGACGCGACGGCGGCGAGCTGGCTGAGGACCTCCCGGGAGAGGGCGTTCATCTTGGGGCGATCGAGGCGGACCAGTGCGACACCGTCCGCGCGCCGCTCGACTGACACGTTCGGCTCGGGCATGCGAGGCACCGTACTCGCCCCTTACGCCCAGGCGGCCAGGCCCATCTCGTTGGCGCTGGCCAGGTCGTCGTGCGAGGGGACCACGCGTACGGTGAAGCCGTAGCGGCCGGGCTGCTCGCACACGAAGGTGGCGGTGTAGCGGACGGCGGCGCCGTCGTCGCCGCCGGGTCCGACTGGGGACATGGGCGCGACCGCCGCCCCCGTGAGCTCGCCGTTGGCACCGACCGGTCCGTGGGCCAGCTCCACGGTCACGTCGCCCTCATCGAGCGAGCCCAGCACGACCACGGCGTCCACGCGTCGCTTGGCCCCGAGATCGGCCGGGGTGGCCTCCGAGTCGACGGTGACCACGTGCACGCCGGGCCAGGCCGCTGACACCTTGGCCTTCCACAGGGCGAGCGACCTGGCCCGCTCGTAGCTGGCGGCGGTGAGCGACTCGACCCGGCGGGCGGCGGGCTCGTAGAACAGCCGGGTGTAGTCCCGGACCATGCGGGGCGCCCCCAGTCGGGGCCCGAGGGAGCTCAGAGACGCCTTGATCCGGCGCACCCACCCCGGTGGCACGGAGCCGTCGGGCCGGTCGTAGAAGAGCGGTACGACCTGGCGTTCCAGCACGTCGAAGAGATTTGCCGCCTCGATCGCGTCACGCCGGGCCTCGTCCTGGGCGCGCTCGGCCGAAGCCACGGCCCAGCCATTGTCGCCGTCGAACCACTCGTCCCACCATCCATCCAGGATCGAGAGGTTGAGCGCGCCGTTGAGGGCGGCCTTCTGCCCGCTCGTGCCGCACGCCTCCTGGGGGCGGCGGGGAATGTTGAGCCAGAGGTCGCAGCCCTGGCACAGGGCCAGGGCCACGGCGATGTCGTAGTCCTCCACGAACACGACCCGGTGGCGGATCGAGGGCTCTCGGGAGAACTGCACCATCCGACGAATCATCTCCTTGCCCGCGTCGTCGGCCGGGTGGGCCTTGCCCGCGAGGACCAGCTGCACGGGCCGGTCCTCGTTGGTGAGCAGCGCGGTCAGTCGCTCGGGCGGGGAGAGGAGCAGAGTGGCCCGCTTGTAGGGGACGAATCTGCGGGCGAAGCCGATGGTGAGGATCCCAGGGTCCAGGACCTCCGCCCCGAGGCGCGAGCGCACGAAGCCGACGAGCCGCTCCCGAAGCTGGTCGCGGACCCGCCAGATCTCGTCGTCGCTGACGTCGTCGATCCGCGCCCACGTGGCGTCGTCGCCATCGGCCCAGGCGGGGAGGAGGCCCCTGGTGAGCAGGTCGCTCATCTCCGGCGACACCCACGAGGCCGGGTGTACACCGTTGGTGACCGAACCGATGGGCACCTCGTCGACCTCGACGTCGGGCCACAGCCCGCTGAACATCGCCCGGCTCACGGCACCATGGAGCCGGGAGACTCCGTTCGCCTCGCTGGCCAGCCGGAGCCCCATGACGGCCATGTTGAAGGCGGCGTCGGCCGGCTCACCGGGCAGGTGGCCCAGGCTCATCAGCCGATCGAACCCGACTCCACACTCCTCGGCCCAGCCGGTGAAGTAGCGCTCCATGAGAGCGCGGGGGAACCGGTCGATGCCCGCCGGCACCGGCGTGTGGGTGGTGAAGATGGTGCCGGCCCGGACGGCCTCGAGCGCCTCGTCCATCGTCAGGCCCTCGTCCACGACGAGTCGCCGGATGCGCTCGAGGCCGAGGAACCCGGCGTGGCCCTCGTTGGAGTGGAACACCTGCGTCGGCTCGCCGACCGCGTCAAGGGCCCGGACGCCCCCGACCCCGAGCAGGATCTCCTGGCGCAGCCGATGCTCGGTGTCGCCGCCGTAGAGGCGGTCGGTCACCGCCCGGCCGGCGGCGTCGTTGCCATCGACGTCGGTGTCCAGCAGGTACAGGCGGACCCGACCGACGTCGGCCCGCCACAGCCTGGCCACGACGGGCCGACCGGCCAGCTCGACATCGACGAGCACACCCTCGACGAGCTCGACGGGCATGGCGTGGGGATCGAGGGCCGGGTACCGCTCCTGTTGCCAGCCGTCGGGGTCCAGCTCTTGGCGAAAGTACCCGTAGCGGTACAACAGGCCCACTCCCACGAGGGGCACACCGAGGTCGCCTGCCGCCTTGAGGTGGTCGCCCGCCAGCACACCCAGCCCCCCCGAGTACTGGGGGAGCGCCTCGGTGATGCCGAACTCCGGCGAGAAGTAGGCCACAGAGCGCAGGGCGCTCGACCCCTGTCGCTGGAACCACAGGGGTGCCTCGAGGTAGCGGTGCAGGTCGGCCCACACCTCCTCGAGGAACCCGGTGAAGGCGGGGTCGGCCGCCAGCGTCTCCAGGCGCTCAGGGTCGGCGGCGGTGAGGAGCCGCAGCGGATCGCGCCCGGCGAGCTCCCACCGCTGTGGATCGACCCAGCGAAACAGGTCCCTCGTGCGTTCGTCCCACGACCATCTCAGGTTGGTCGCAAGCTGGTGGAGCGGCGTCAGCGCTTCGGGCAGCCTGACGCGCACGGCGAAGCTCCGGAGCGCCCTCATCGTGGAGGAGGCTAGCGAAGCCCCGAGGCGACCCGGGCCCCGATGCTCCCCAGGCGACCACCGGGCGGTTTGGCTCCCCGCCTCCAGGCGGTAAGGCTGAACACGTGATCGGCCGAATCGTCATCGACGACATTCGCCCGCGCACCCCCAGCGGCGAGTACCCGGCCAAGGCGGTCGTCGGGGAGACGGTCCATGTCTCCGCCGACATCTTCAGAGACGGCCACGACATCCTGGCCGGGCGCGTGTGCTGGCGACCGACCGCGCAGGCGCCACGGGCCCGCGGCGCATCGGACTGGTCCGTCGCTCCGATGCGGGAGCTGGGCAACGACCGCTGGGAGGGAGTCATCGAGCCTGGCGTCGTCGGCCTCCACGACCTGGTGGTCGAGGCCTGGACCGACCGTCTGGCGACCTGGCGGCACCGGGTATCGGTGAAGCGCGAGGCAGGTGACGATCTGTCCGTGGAGCTCGAGGAGGGGGCCCGCCTCCTGGAAGCGCAGGCCGAGCGGGTCGACCCAGGGGACCGGACCACGCTTCGGGACCCAGCCGGCGCCCTGCGGGACGCCGCCGCTGCCCTGCGGGCCGAGAAGACACCGCTCGAGCGAAGACTGGCCCCCGCCTTCGACGCCCAGGTGACCGGGCTGATGGCCGGGCCCGGCGACTCGCCGGACCGGACGCGTTCCCCAACGGCCCCCCTCTGGGTCGACCGCCAGCGCGCGTTGGTCGGAGCCTGGTACGAGCTGTTCCCCCGGTCCGAGGGCGGCCTCGCCGGCGCGGTGAAGCGGCTGGACGCCGTGGCCGAGATGGGCTTCGACGTCGTCTACCTGCCTCCGATCCACCCCATCGGGACCACGAGCCGCAAGGGCGCCGACAACACTCTGAAGGCGCGTCCCGGCGATCCCGGGAGCCCCTGGGCCATCGGCGGGCCGGAAGGAGGTCACACCGCGGTGGCGCCCGAGCTGGGCACCGTCGCGGACCTCCAGAAGCTCATGGCACGCGCGGGAGAGCTCGGGATCGAGATCGCCCTCGATTTCGCGCTCCAGTGCTCACCTGATCACCCGTGGGTCAGCGAGCACCCGGAGTGGTTCCACCACCGACCCGACGGGTCCATCGCCTACGCCGAGAACCCCCCGAAGAAGTACCAGGACATCTATCCCATCAACTTCTGGCCCTCGTCGGAAGCCGACCGCTGGGCCCTGTGGCAGGCCTGCCGGGGCATCCTCGAGCACTGGATCGAGGTGGGGATCCGGATCTTCCGGGTCGACAACCCCCACACCAAGCCGATGGCGCTGTGGGAGTGGCTCATCCCCACGGTGAAGGCCAGCCACCCCGAGGTGATCTTCCTCGCCGAGGCCTTCACCCGACCCAAGGTCATGGCCAAGCTCGCCGAGGTCGGCTTCTCCCAGAGCTACACCTACTTCACGTGGCGGAACGAGGCGTGGGAGCTCACCGAGTACCTCCAGGAGCTCACGACCGGGCCCACAGCCGACTACATGCGGCCGAGCTTCTGGCCCAACACGCCCGACATCCTCTCGGGCCCGCTCCGGAGGGGCCCGCCCGCCGCGTTCAAGATGCGGCTGGTGCTGGCGGCCACCTTGGTTCCGTCGTACGGGGTGTACAGCGGCTTTGAGCTGTTCGAGAACGAGCCCGCGTCCGACGTCAACGAGGAGTACAGCCAGTCGGAGAAGTACGAGATCAAGCAGCGGGACTGGTCGCGACCAGACTCGCTGGCGCCCTGGATCGGATTGATCAACTCGATCCGCCGCCGCCACCCGGCGTTCTGGCGGCTTCGCAACCTCACGTTCCACCACAGCAACAACACACAAATACTCGCCTACTCGAAGCACGCCGACGATCGAGGCGACGTCGTGCTGATGGTGGTGAACCTCGACCCCTGGACGACCCAGGAGGCAACGCTCGGGCTGGACATGGGAGCCCTGGGGTTGGCCCAGGACGCGCTGTTCGAGGTGATGGACGAGCTGAGCGGGAAGGTCTTCGGCTGGAGCGGCCCCAACCCCTATGTGCGACTCGACCCGAACCAGGAGCCGGCTCACGTGCTCCATGTGCGGAGGCGCCCGTGAGCCCATCGCCCCGGCGCGGCCGCCCAGGCACGGGCGGCCCGCGACGGTCACACCTGGCCGACGACCCGCGCTGGTACCAGCGGGCCGTCTTCTACGAGGTGGTGCCGCGCGGCTTCTACGACGCCAACAACGACGGGACCGGCGACCTCTCGGGGATCGTGGACAAGCTCGACTACCTGAGCTGGCTAGGTGTCGACTGCATCTGGCTGCTGCCCTTCTACCAGTCGCCGTTGCGTGACGGGGGTTACGACATCAGTGACTTCTTCAGCGTCCACCCTGACTACGGCGACCTCGGTGATGCCGTCCACCTCGTCGAGGAAGCGCATCGTCGGGGTCTGCGGATCATCGCCGATCTGGTCATGAACCACACCAGCGACCAGCACCCGTGGTTCGTCGAGTCCCGCCAGGACCGCACCAACGACCGGGCCGACTGGTACGTCTGGAGCGAGGACGACCAGGTCTATCCGGACGCGCGGGTGATCTTCGTCGACGCCGAGAAGTCCAACTGGACCTTGGACCCGCAGCGCCAGCAGTACTACTGGCACCGGTTCTTCTCCCACCAGCCCGACCTCAACTACGACTGTCCCGAGGTGGCCGACGCCATGCTCGACGTGGTCCGGTTCTGGCTGGACATCGGGTTGGACGGCTTCCGGCTCGACGCCGTGCCCTATCTGTACGAGCGGGAGGGCACCAACTGCGAGAACCTCCCCGCTACGCACGAGTACCTGAAGCGGCTGCGCAAGGAGATCGACGCCAGCCATCCCGACAAGGTCCTCCTGGCCGAGGCCAACCAGTGGCCCGCCGACGTGGTCGATTACTTCGGCAACGGCGACGAGTGTCACATGTGCTTCCATTTTCCGGTCATGCCCCGGATGTTCATGTCCGTGCGGCGGGAGCAGCGCTTCCCGATGACCGAGATCCTGGCCCAGACGCCCGACATCCCAGACGGCTGCCAATGGGGGATCTTCCTGCGCAACCACGACGAGCTGACGTTGGAGATGGTCACCGACGAGGAGCGCGACTACATGTACGGGGAGTACGCCAAGGACCCCCGGATGAAGCGCAACATCGGCATCGGTCGACGACTGGCCCCACTGGTCGACAACGACCGGCGGCTGGCCGAGCTCATGCACGCCATGCTCTTCTCGATGCCCGGCAGCCCCATCCTGTATTACGGGGACGAGCTGATGATGGGCGACAACATCTACCTGGGGGATCGGGACGGGGTGCGCACGCCGATGCAGTGGACACCCGACCGCAACGGCGGCTTCAGCCGAGCCGACTTCGCCCAGCTGTACCTTCCTCCGCTCATGGACCCGGTGTACGGGTACCAGGCCGTGAACATCGAGGCCGGCATGCGCAACCCGAGCTCGTTCCTGCACTGGCTGCGGCGCCTCCTCGAGGTGCGCAAGCAACACTCGCTGTTCGGCACCGGCACCTTCGAGATCCTGCCCGCCGAGAACCCGTCAGTGCTGGCCTACGTGCGCACCCCTCGAGAAGACCCCGGCGGGCGGGGCGAGACAGTCCAACGCACGGGGGCGGAGACGGTCCTCTGCGTGCACAACCTCAGCCGCTTCGCCCAGCCCGCCGAGCTGGCCCTGGGGCGCTGGGAAGGGAGGATCCCCATGGAGATGCTGGGCCGGGTGCCGTTTCCGAGGGTCGGAGCCCTTCCCTACTTCGTCACGCTAGGTCCCTACGGGTTCTACTGGCTCGAGCTGGTCGATCCCGGTCCCCAGGAGCTGTCATGACCAACCCGGAGGCGACGGAGATCGAGGTGCTGGCCGGGTACCTGGGGCCGTTCCTGGAGCGGCAGCGGTGGTTTGCCCGGAGCGAGCACGAGGTCGGGTCGCCCCAGATCGTCGAGGCCGAGGTGATCAGGCCCGGCCGACCCCGCCTGACCGACCTCGTCGTCGAGGCCGGCGGCGCGACCTACCACGTGTTGGTGGGGGTGCGCGAGGAGCAGGAGGCCCTCGGCATCCTGCGCGGCCAGGAGCACGCCATCCTCGGGCCGCTCGAGGACGATGACGGACATGCGCTCGCCTATGCCGCGCTTGCCGACCCCGAGCTCGCCCTCCAGCTGCTCGAAATCGTCTCGGCTGGGAACCAGCAGGCCACCCGCGTACGGCCCGTGGGCGCCGAGCAGTCCAACACCTCGTTGGTCTACGACGACCGGCTGATCATGAAAGTGTTCCGCCGCCTCCAGGCGGGCCCCAACCCGGACGTCGAGGTCACCCTCGCCCTCGACGACGTCGGGTTCAACCACGTCGCCGCGCCCGTAGCGGTCTGGCGCCGGGATCCGTGGGACCTGGCGCTGGTCCAGGAGTTCCTCGCCGGCGGCAGCGAGGGGTGGGCGCTGGCCCTCACCTCCTTGCGCGACCTGTACGCGTCCGACCCCCCCATCGCCCCAGAGGCGGCGGGCGGCGACTTCGGAGACGAGGCCCGTCGCCTCGGGGAGATGACGGCCAAGCTCCACCTGGCCCTGGCCGAGGCGTTTGGTCGGCACCCGGCCGATCCCGCGGACTGGGCGCGATCGATCCAGCAGCAGCTGGACGCCGTGCCCGCGTCCGAGGGGATGGCCGATCGGGCCGTGGGCTCGATCCTCGATGACCTCCGAGGGGTGCGTGATCCGGGGGTCGCCATCCGGGTCCACGGCGACTACCACCTGGGCCAGGTCATGCGGGGCGAGGTGGGGTGGTACGTGCTCGACTTCGAGGGCGAGCCGGCCCGGCCGCTCGAGGAGCGGCGCCAGCTGCGCTCCCCGCTCAGGGACGTGGCCGGGATGCTGCGGTCGCTCCAGTACGCGACCGCCGTGGCCGCCGAGGAGCGCGGCCCCGCCGGACAGGCGGATGTGGGTGAGCTGGCGGCGGCGTGGGAGCGGCGCAACCGGCGGGCGTTTCTCGACGGCTACGGTTCGGTCGGGCACCTGAGCGAGATGGTGCCGAGCGGGCCCGACTTCGAGGTCGTGCTCGCCGCCTTCGAGCTGGAGAAGGCGGCCTACGAGCTGTGTTACGAGCTTGCCTATCGGCCGGCGTGGGCGCACATCCCCCGTGAGGCGCTCGCACGGTTGCGAGGAGAGGGATGACCATGGCCAGAGAAGCGGGCGGACCGGCGGGCCAGCAAGGTGAGCTCGACCGCCTCCTCAACGGTGAGCACGCCGATCCCCACCGCATCCTCGGGCGGCACGGCTCGACGATACTGGCCCTGCGGCCGGACGCCTCGGCCGTTCGGCTGGTTCTGCACGACGGCCGAACGGTCGACATGACCAAGCTCCGTCCGGGCGGGCTGTTCCTCGCCGATCTCCGCGACGTGGACGGCTACGTGCTCGAGGCCGACTTCGCGGGTGGCGCGACGATGCGCTACGACGACCCGTACCGGTTCTGGCCGACCCTGGGCGAGATCGACCTCCACCTGTTCGCTGAGGGACGCCATCACCGGCTCTGGGACGTGCTCGGAGCCCATCGCCGCGAGCATCAGGGAGCCTGGGGAACGGCCTTTGCCGTGTGGGCCCCCGCCGCCCGGTCGGTGCGCGTCGTGGGCGACTTCAACGGCTGGGACGGTCGGGTCCACCCGATGCGCTCGCTGGGCTCGTCCGGAGTGTGGGAGCTGTTCGTTCCCGGCGTCGAGGCTGGGTCGCGCTACAAGTACGAGATCCTCACCGCCGATCGGCAGCTGCGGCTCAAGGCCGATCCGATGGCGCGGCAGGCCGAGGTCCCCCCGGCCACGGGCAGCGTGGTCCCTGATCCGCAGTCGTATGCCTGGTCGGACGGCGACTGGATGCAGGCCCGGGCGGCATCCGGGTGGCTGGACCGGCCGCTCGCCATCTACGAGATGCATGCCGGCTCGTGGCGACGCCGGCCCGACGAGGAGCCGCTGACCTACCTCGACTTGGCCGCGGAGCTTCCGCGCTACCTGGTCGACATGGGGTTCACCCACGTCGAGCTCATGCCGTTGGCCGAGCACCCCTTCGGAGGGTCGTGGGGCTACCAGGTCACCTCGTACTACGCACCGACCGGGCGGTACGGCACTCCGGACGGGCTCAAGGCGCTCGTCGATGCGCTGCACGCCGCCGGCATCGGGGTGATCGTCGACTGGGTACCGGCCCACTTCCCCCGTGACGACTGGGCGCTGGCCCGCTTCGACGGCAGCGCGGTGTACGAGCACGAGGACCCTCGTCGCGGCAGCCACCCCGACTGGGGAACCCTCGTGTTCAACCTCGGCCGCAACGAGGTCCGCAACTTCCTGATCGCCAACGCCCTGTACTGGCTCGAGGAGTTCCACATCGACGGCCTGCGCGTGGACGCCGTGGCCTCCATGCTCTACCTCGACTACTCGCGGGCAGAGGGCGAGTGGGTGCCCAATGTCTACGGGGGACGCGAGGATCTCGAGGCGGTCACCTTCCTCAAGGAGATGAACGAGGTCGTCCACACTGCGCACGAGGGCGTGACGACGATCGCCGAGGAGTCGACCGCCTGGCCGGGTGTGTCCCGGCCCACGTACGTGGGCGGGCTGGGATTCGGGCTCAAGTGGAACATGGGCTGGATGCACGACACTCTCGACTACTTCGCCAAGGAGCCCGTACACCGCCGGTATCACCACGA
Organism: Acidimicrobiales bacterium; assembly: GCA_036270875.1. Classification (NCBI taxonomy): domain Bacteria; kingdom Bacillati; phylum Actinomycetota; class Acidimicrobiia; order Acidimicrobiales; species Acidimicrobiales bacterium. The sequence goes on along the minus strand of DATBBR010000103.1, from coordinate 2,364 downwards.
CCAGCTGACCTTCGGCCTTGTCTACGCGTTCAGCGAGAACTTCGTCCTCCCCCTCTCGCACGACGAGGTGGTGCACGGCAAGGGCTCGCTGCTCGGCAAGATGCCGGGCGACCGCTGGCAGCAGCTGGCCAATCTCCGGTCACTGCTGGCGTGGATGTGGGCTCACCCGGGCAAGCAGCTGCTGTTCATGGGGGGAGAGCTGGCCCAGGAGCGTGAGTGGTCCCACGACACCAGCCTCGACTGGTACCTGGTGGACGACCCCGGTCACCGCGGCGTACAGGACCTGGTCCGGGCGATGAACCGGACATATACCGAGCTTCCCGCCCTGTGGAGGCAGGACTTCACCAGCGAGGGGTTCCGCTGGATCGATGCCAGCGACGTGGACAGCAACGTGCTGTCGTTCGTGCGTCTACCGGGCGGCGATCTCGCGAACGCCAGCGCGGTCGTGTGCGTGGCCAACCTCTCCCCGATCCCCCGCCATGGCTACCGCGTCGGCCTACCGCTCGCGGGCGAGTGGCGGGAGGTGGTCAACACCGACGCCACCCAGTTCGGCGGTAGCGGGGTGGGCAACGGTGGGAGCGTGCTGGCCGGCAACACCAGCTGGCACGGTCTCGACCACTCGGCGGAGCTCAACCTGCCCCCGCTCGGTGTGCTGTGGCTGTCGGCCGGGGTCAGCGAGCCGGGACAGTGACGCGCAGCTCCTCGGCCGCCAGCTCGGGGGCGACGACGTTGATGAACACGCCCGTGCCCAGCTCGAAGCCGGCCAGTGTCGTGAGCTTTGGCCACACGTGGATGTGCCAGTGGTAGGTGCCGGACAGCCGGTACGGCGCCGAGTGGAAGGCGACGTTGTAGGCGACGTCGCCGAGCCGTTCCCGCAGCTGGGCGACGGCGGCGCGTAGCGCTTGGCCGGCGGCGGCCAGGTCAGGCGGCGAGCTGCGGTGCAGGTGGGGTCCGTGGGTACGGGGCACCACGAGCATCTCGAAGGGCACCCCGCTCCAGAAGGGGCAGAACACGACGACCCGCTCATCGGCCAGCACCAACCGGTGCCGGGCCTCCTCCTCGGCGTTGAGCGCCGTGCACAGCAGGCAGTTGCCGGCGAAGCGGGCGAAGCCGGCCAGCTCGTCGACCAGCTCCCGGGGGACGAACGACATCCCGAGCAGCTGGCCGTGAGGGTGCTCGATCGACGCTCCCGCCTCGCGGCCGGAGTTGACGATGGCCTGGCTGTAGCGGAGTCCCGGTGTGTTGGCGTGCTCCTCGATCCGGTCGCGGATGGCGGCCATCACCAGGCTCGTCTGCGAGTCGTTGAGGTCGGCGAGGGCGGCGTCGTGCTCGGGCGAGAACACGAGCACCTCGTGGATCCCGCTGGCGGGCGCCTGGGTGAAGGTCGGGCCCAGATGGCTCACGACCATCGGCGCGTCGCCGTCGAAAGCGGGGTAGAGGTTCGGGACGACCCGCACCAGCCAGGTACCTGTCGAGCCATAGGTCTCGAGGGCGGGAGGCGTGGCCTCCTCGTGCCCGGGGCAGAACGGGCACGGGCGGGAAGTGTCGGCCTCGACCGACAGGGCGCGGGGCGAGAATGCGGCCGGCCGGTCGAACCGCCCGCCGCTGATCGACACCCATCGTCCGGTCATCGGATCGAGGCGCAGCTGGCTCATGGACGCCCCGCGCAGATCACGATCTCTCACGGTAGCGCCGGCGCGCGGTCTCGCGTGGGCAGGAGCGGCTCGCTGTGACGCGGGCCACCGTGGTCGTCCTTCACGTGCTGAGCGCCGTGGTCGGGTTCGGGGCCATCTTCCTCACCGGTGTGTACGCCGGACTGGCTCGCCGCCGCCCCAGCGGGGCGGTGCGCCGCTACTTCCGTTCGGGCCCGAACTGGGCGGCGCGCGGCGTGTACCTCGTGCCCGTCCTCGGGGTCGTGCTCGTGGAGACCAGCCACGGAGCCGACCGCTTCGCCCAGCTGTGGGTGGTGGTCTCACTCCTCCTTTGGGTGCTTGCCGCCGTGCTGGCCCAGGCAGTGGTGTGGCCTGGCGAGCGCCGGATCCAACAGCTCGTCGTCGGGTCGCCGCGGACGGGGACCGCGGCCCGCCAGGCCGAGCTCGACCGGGTGGGCCGCCGGGTGGAGCGGGCGGCCGTGGCCATTGACCTCGCCTTCGTGGCGACCCTGGTGCTGATGGTCGCCAGGCCCGGAAGCGGAGGTTGACGCAGGCGGAGCGGCGAACAGTAGAGGATGGGCAGATCCCCTGGGGCGACCTCCTGGGCCGGCCTCGGGCGGGGATCGGCCCGAGCCCCTTCCTCCGGGCCGACCTCCCGGGCCAGCCTTGGGCGCGGATCCGCCCGAGCCCCTTCCTTGGGGCCGACCTCCCG
>DATBBR010000102.1 GCA_036270875.1 Acidimicrobiales bacterium | reverse complement strand
CTGTTCAGGTAGCCGGAGATGCCGATGGCGACCACGGCGGTGATGGCGGTGTACTCGAGCAGCAGGTCCCACCCGATGAACCACCCAACGACCTCACCGAGCACAGACGAGCCGTAGGAGTAGGCCGAGCCCGCCTTGGGGATCAGCCCACCGAACTCGGCGTACGCCAGGGCGGCGCAACCAGCTGCGATCCCCGCGACCACGAACGAGATCGTCACTCCGGGACCGGCGTTCGTTCGCGCCACACCGCCGGCCAGGGTGAACATCCCGGCGCCGATGATCGCGCCGAGACCGATGGCGGTGAGCGACCAGAGGCCGAGCGACCGCTTGAGCTGCTGCTCCTCAGCGGGCTCGTGCAACGGGATGGGCTTGCGGCGGAAGATCCCGGTGGCCCCCGTGTGCAGGACCCCGCGGGTCCTGGTCGGCCGGGGCAGGCCTCCCGGCGCCGCGTCAGGCCGCGAGGTGCTCAGGCCCACCGGTCCCGTGGCCTAGCCGTGCAACCCGGACGCCGGGAAGAAGAAGCCCAGGCACTGCTTGATGCCTGTCGTCCAAACCGGAAGCTCATGGCCTCCAGGATTGGTGATGAGACCGTTGTTCGGCTCACCGACGCCGTTCATCGCCGCGATGTAGCGACGAGCCTGGTCGAGTGAACCCGGATCGCTCGATCCGGCCACCAGCAGGGTGCGAGGGCCGCGGGCCGACACGTGGAGTATCGGCGAGCCAGCCTGCTTCACGGCAGCCGACTGGCCTTCGAACGCGGGAGGCTCGGCGGTGAAGAAGCCGCTCATGGGGCACGCCTGCTGGTACACGCCGGGAGACAGCGTCGGCAGGTAGGCCGCCCCGTACCCGCCCGACGAGAGTCCCGTGACCTCCCAGGTGCCGTTGGTGGGGTAGTGAGAGTCGACCCACTGGCGCAGCTCCGGACCGGTCACCGTGCCCATCGGCTGGCGGCTGGTGTTGGCGAAGTCGCTTTCGCCGACCGCAGGCCCTGTTCCGTCGGGGGCCACTGCGATGAACGGCGTCTTCGACTGATTGGACAGCTGGGCCACGTTGAGACCGCCGATGACCTCCTCGAGGCCGCCGGGGACACCGTGCAGCATCTCCACCACGGGGTAGCGCTGGCTCGACTGGCCATAACCGGGAGGCAGGACCACGAGGACTCGCCGGCTCGAATGCAGAGCCGCGGACGGGTACGTCGCCTCGATGACCTGAGCCGAGCTGGAGCCTGATGCCGCGCTGGAGATGAACGTGGTTGATCCGAGCACGCCGAGCACGGCCGCGGGTACGAGGAGCACCCACGCCAGGGGGGTTAGCCGGGCGGCGCGGCGAGAATCTCCTTGCTCGGGATGGAGCCCCACCTCGGGCCGAGGGCCGAGGATGAGCCCCAAGCCGAACCCGAAGGTGAAACTGATCAGGTGCTCCCAGTCGGCGAGCTGGTGGTGGAGGGGCAGTCCGCTCAGCACAATGAGGAGGGCAACGACTCGCAGCCATCGCCATCGCAGCAGGGCGACGACGGCGCCGGCACCTCCCGCGGTGATGGCGGACGCGCCGAAGTCGAGGGTGGAAAGGGTGTTGGCCGCCCACGTGCTTCCGAGCACGTTCCCGAGGCCGAGCCCGGCTTCGACGCCGAGGGGACCGACGATGCCACAGACGACTATCACGACGATCGCCCTCAGACTGCCGGCCAGGGCCTCGTAGATGCCGACGAACACCGCCACCGACAGGCAGATCGACAGGCACATGAAGGTGTTGCGCGTCAACAGCTGGTTCGTGAACAGCGTCGACCAGTGGCCGGCCTGGATCTGGCGACCGCTGTAGCCGTACTGGTACTCCATGGTCAGGCTGAGGTCGTGGTGAAAGACCCCGGTCCGCCAGGCCGTGGCGACGATGGCAGAGATGATGAGGGTCGTGACGATCGGCGGGTGGATCCGAAAGCCCGTAGGCCACAGAGCCCGGCGACGCCGGCTCGTCTCTTCGCTCTGGACGATGGTCATGGGCGAACGCCTAGTGACTGCCGCGCAGGACCTGCCGCAGTCCGCCCGGGACGTAGCTGCGGGCGACGGCTGCGAGCCCGCCAGGTAGCTGACGGCGGGTCGGCACGACCAACCAGCGCGGCTCCCAGGCGGGATTGAACTTGTCCTTGTAGCGCCGCAGCGACGCCGTCGGATAGAGCCGCTCGGCCATCTTCCCTCTGGAGAGCGGCACGCAGGCCAGGCTGCCCTCCCGCAAGCCCGCCTCGGCGAAGCCGAGCAGGCTCTCGGCGATGAGGAGATCGATGGTGGGGTTCGGAGCGTCCGGACTGCGACGCATGATGTCGAGCACGCGGCCCCGCCCCCCGTCATGGTGATGCCACGTGACGAAGCCCACGGCCTTCCCCGACGAGTTCACTGCGACCCGGCAGTCGGTCGAGCTGATCTCCTCGGGATCGAAGCGACCGAGCGTGAAGCCCATCTCGCCACCGTGCTTGGTGCCCAGCCAGGCCTTGGAGACCTCCGCCACCCCCTCGGCCAGCTCAGGCGACCACGGCGCGACCGTGAGACCGGCCCGCTTGGCGGCGCTCACGCTGTGGCGGATGTTGGCCATGCGCTTGCCCTTCAGCGAGAAGCTGGTCAGGTCGATCACGGCGTCCTCGGCGATGGGCATGGCGTACATGCCTCGGCTCTCGTAGGGCTCGGCTTCGGCGACGCAGGTGAACACCGGGCGCATGCGGTCCTGCTTCAAGCGAACGAGCAGCTCGTCGAGGACCCGTTCCCTCGCCCAGGGAGGGGCGGCCACGTCCGTGGCCAGCACGGCCCAGCGACCCCGACGGACGTAGCCGGCGACGGCTGCGCCGCTCAGCCGCACGACGACCCGGTCCTCCCCGAGGAGGAAGGGGCTGGCCGACTCGCGGCCCCATCGAGCCACCGCCGCCTGCATGAGGGGGGTGACGGTGGCCGCTGGGGTGGCCTGGGGCCTGGACCGGCGGTGCGGCGTCCGCACCTTGGCCTTGGTCTTGGTCTGCACCCCGCGGTTCTCGGTGGCGGAACCCGAGGGCGCGGCCCGGTCGCCGTTCGGCGTCGTCTGCGCGGAGGGGGCGGGCGAGACCGGTCGACTCTCAGGCGGGTACCACTTCCCGTCCCACGCCAACCACCAATCGACACCCTGTGCGGTGTCGCTCATGCGAATCGCCCCCCCTACCAGTGGCGCCTATGGGCCACCTGCGGCACTTCTTCCGATGACTGCAGAATACGCCTCTTGTCCCCGGGCGGAAAGGGTCGCATTGGGCCGCCCGAGGCTCCGGTCTCTCTCCATGGGTCGGCGAGAACCGTCGACCTCAACCCCGCCCACAGCTCGCGCCCAGACTGCGATCGGCTGCTGACCACCCCGGAACATCGAGCTCGGGCCAGTAGTCGCCCGTGTGCTCGTCCTGCGCGAACGGCACCAGTGGCGGTCTGCCGCTGGCGATGTCGGCGACGGCGGAGAGGAACACGTCGACCTCCTCGGGAGTGGTCGACAACGTGGCACTCGCCCTGACCGCGCCCGGGATCATCCGGCGGTCCCCGCGTTGAACGCCCTGCCGGTAGGCGGCCTGCTCTTCTTTCGACAGACCGAGGAGCCGGATGAGGTAGGGGTGGGCACAGAAGCATCCGTGGCGGACGCCGATGCCGTACTCCGCGCCCAGCCGCGCCGCCACGAGGGCATGCGGGACGTCGTCGAGGACGAAGGCCGCCACGGCGAGGGTCGGTGTCGCCAGCGACGGGCCCAGCACCGTCACCCCAGGTATCGCGGCCAGACCCGTCCGCAGCTGGTTGGCCAGTGCCTGCTCGTGTGCACGAATCGCCGGCCAGCCGATGGCGGAGAGCTCGCGCATGGCCGCGCCCATCGCCACGGCGCCGACGACGTTCGGAGAACCGGCCTCCTCCCGATCGGGAGGATCCGTCCACACCACCTCGTCGAGGTCGACGATGTCGACGGCGCCGCCACCGAAGAGAAAGGGTTCTCCCCGGCTGAACACCTCGGTGGGGCCGATGAGCACGCCGGCCCCGAAGGGGGCGTACATCTTGTGACCGCTCCAAGCGAGGAAGTCGGCATCAGCGGGAAGGGGTCGATGAGGAGCGAGCTGCGCGGCGTCCACGAGCACCGGGACGCCGCGCTCGTGGGCAGCGTCGAGGAGGAGGCTCAGGGGCGGAAGCCACCCCGTGACGTTGGAGGCACCGGTGACGGCGAGCAGACGGGGCTTCGGACGCTCGTCGAGTGCTGCAGCGACCTGGTCCACGGAGAAGGTGCCATCGGGTCCGCATTCAACGTACCGACGGCGGGCGACTCGCCCCCACGGGAGGAAGTTGGCGTGATGCTCGACGACCGTCGTGACCACCACGTCGTCCTTGTCGAGCTGGAGGCGGTAGGCCAGATGATTGATGGCGTCGGTCGTGTTCCGGCAGATGATCGCCAGGTCCGATCCCTCGCGCTTCCCGGCAAAGGCCAGGGCATCGGCGCGAGCGTCTTCGTACGCGGCCGTCGCCAGTCTCGACTTGTAGCCCGTGGCGCGGTGGATGCTGGCGTACCAGGGGAGGAACTCGGCCACCTGCTCTGCTACCGCAGGAAGCGCGGCAGTCGAGGCGGCGCCATCGAGCGAGACGTACGGCCGCTCCAGCCCGTCGATGCACGGCACGGGCATACCGTCACCAACCAAGCGAACAGGAAGCCGGGCCACAGCTGAGGGTACCCGTTGCGGGCTATCGGTGACTGGCGTACCATCCGCTCTACGAGGTCTGTCGGCGCGGGGAGCGCTGATCGGTGGAAAAGGGGGGACACAAGAGCTCCGTTTGATGTCGGCACACCGCAACCCTTTGGGGACGTAGCTCAGTTCTGGATAGAGCGCCTGTCTTCGGGCAGGAGAAACGCCGGTTCGAATCCCGTCGTCTCCACTGAATCATCGCCAATCATCACGACTGCGAGGGCAACCTGAGTCGGCCGAGCTCTAGATCGATGAAGGTCACGAGCGCCAACGAGCTGCGCCAGGCCTTCGTGGGCTACTTCGTCGAGCGGGGCCACCACTACCTGGCCTCGGCGTCGCTGGTGTCCAAGGACCCGACGGTGATGTTCACCGTGGCCGGCATGGTCCCCCTCAAGCCCTACTACCTGGGCGAGCAGGTGCCCCCCCATCCCCGCCTCACCTCGGTGCAGAAGTGTGTGCGGGTCCGGGGCAAGCACGACGACATCGACGTGGTGGGCACCGACACCCGCCATCTCACCTTCTTCGAGATGCTGGGCAACTTCAGCCTGGGCGACTACTTCAAGGCCGAGGCCATCACCATGGCCTGGGAGCTGCTGACCGAGGTCCTCGGCCTCGAGGCCGACCGGCTGTGGGTCACCGTGCACGAAGACGACGACGAGGCCGCCGCCATCTGGGTGGACAAGGTGGGCCTGGCCCCCGAGCGGGTCCAGGCCCTGGGCGAGGACAACCTGTGGGCCATGGGCGAGGTGGGCCCCTGCGGGCCCGACTCGGAGATCTTCTACGACAAGGGCGACGACCACGGCGCCGGCGGGGGCCCCGCCCGGGGCGACGACGAGCGCTACGTCGAGCTGTGGAACCTGGTCTTCATGCAGTACAACCGGGCCGCCGACGGATCGGTGGCCGAGCTGCCGTCCAAGAACATCGACACCGGGGCGGGCCTGGAGCGCATCCTGCCCATCCTGGCCGGGGTCGAGTCGGTCTTCGACACCGACGTGCTGCGCCCGGTGGTGGCCGCCGCCGAGTCGATCACCGGCGCCACCTACGGCACCGGCGGCCGGGTCGACGTGGGCCTGCGCATCCTGGCCGACCACGCCCGGGCCATGACCTTCCTCATCTCCGACGGGGTGCTGCCGGCCAACGAGGCCCGGGGCTACGTGCTGCGCCGCATCATCCGCCGGGCCCTGCGCTGGGGGACCCAGCTCGGCGCCACCGGGGCCCTGGGCCCGCCCCTGGTGGAGGCGGTGGTGGCCACCATGGGCCCCGCCTACCCCGAGCTGGTCACCGGCGCCGACATGATCGCCACCGTGGTGGCGGCCGAGGAGGAGCGCTTCGGGCGCACCCTGCGGGCGGGCCAGGGCCTGCTGGCCGACGAGCTCACCCGGGCCGCCGGGGGTCGCCTGGCGGGCCCGGTGGCCTTCCGGCTGCACGACACCTACGGCTTCCCCATCGAGCTCACCGCCGAGATCGCCGCCGAGGCGGGGGTGGAGGTGGACCGGGCCGGCTTCGACGAGGCCATGGCCGACCAGCGCACCCGGGCCCGGGAGGCGGCCGGGCGGGGGCCGGGCGCCGCCGACACCACCGCCCACCGGGGCCTGCTGGCCGAGCACGGGCCCACGGTCTTCACCGGCTACGACGAGGCCGCCTCCGCCGCCACCGTGCTGGGCGTGCTCGAGGTCCCCCCGGCCGGCCCCGACCGGGAGCCCGACGACCGGGAGCCCGACCGAGAGATCGTCTTGGACCGCAGCCCCTTCTACGCCGAGGGCGGGGGCCAGGTGGGCGACACCGGCACCATCACCACCGACACCGGGGTGGCCCAGGTCACCGACACCACCTACGCCCTGCCCGGCCTGGTGACCCATCGGGCCCGGGTCACCGAGGGCCACATCCGCCCCGGCCAGTCGGCGGTCGCCGCCATCGACGCCGAGCGCCGGGCGGCCATCCGGCGCAACCACACCGGCACCCACCTGCTGCACTGGGCCCTGCGCGAGGTCCTCGGCCCCCACGTCAAACAGCAGGGCTCGCTGGTGGCCCCCGACCGGCTGCGCTTCGACTTCAGCCACTTCGCCCCCCTCACCGAGGCCGAGGTCGAGGCGGTGACCGACCTGGTCAACGCCACCATCCTGGCCGACGACCCCGTGCAGGTGATCGAGACCAGCTGGGGCGAGGCCGAGGCCCTGGGCGCCATTGCCTTCTTCGGCGACAAGTACGGCGAGCGGGTGCGGGTGGTGCGGGCGGGACCGGGCTCGGTCGAGCTGTGCGGGGGCACGCACGTGGACGCCCTGGGCATGATCGGGCCCCTCCAGATCGTCGCCGAGGCCTCCATCGGATCGGGCACCCGGCGCCTGGAGGCCCTCACCGGCCTGGGCGCCCTCGACCACATCAAGGACCAGGAGCGCCTGCTGGCCGACGCCGCCGCCACCCTGCAGACCACCCCCGAGGGACTGCACGGGGCCCTCGAGCGCCTCCAGGCCACCTCGGCGGCCACCCGCGAGGAGCTGAAGGCCCTGCGCAGCGCCGCCCTCGGCATCGAGGCCGCCTCGCTGGCCGCCACCGCCGAGCGGGGCCTGGTCGTGGCCCGGCGCGACGACCTCGGTCCCGACCAGCTGAAGGAGCTGGCCCTCGCCACCCGGGCCCGAGACGGCGTCGTCGCCGTGGTCCTGGCCGGCACCCCCGACGCCAAGCGGGTGGCCCTGGTCGCCGCCGTGACCAAGGACTCGGGCCTGGTGGCCGCCGAGCTGCTGGCCGAGCCCGCCCGCCTGGTGGGCGGCGGCGGGGGCAAGGGCCCCGAGCTGGCCCTGGCCGGCGGCCGGGACCCCGGGCGCATCGACGAGGCCCTGGCCCTGGTGCGTGCCAACCTCGGGCTCACCTGAGGTGGTGGGTGAAGGCGTCGAGGTCGGCACTCGTGGATCTCGGGCCGGAACTGGCCGAGGTGCCGCTGTTCTCGGTCCTGGACACAGAGGAGCTCACCGCTCTCTCGTCGCTGGCTGAGCGACAGGACCTCCGCAGCGGCGCTCGCCTGTACAAGGAAGGCGAGCCGTCGACGCACTTCTACGTCGTCGTTCGCGGACGACTGGAGGAGACCTCGGACGGCGAGCTGCTCGGGTACATCGGCCGCCTGGAGCCGGTCGGCGAGATCGGGATCCTGATGGAGGAGCCCAGGACGTCGACGGTGCGGGCCGTGCGCGACAGCATCCTCCTGCGCTTCGAGAAGGCCGAGCTTCTCGACTTTCTCGACCACCACTCCGCGGTCCAGCGGGCGCTGTCACGACTCATGGTGGTCCGCGTCCGCGAGCGGGGCCGAGCTCGCGTCCAGGGCGCCACCGAGGTCCACGGGACCCTGGCGATCATCCCCGCCTCGCCTCACCTGCCGGTCATGACGCTGGCCGAGGGGCTCGTTCGCCGTTTGTCGGGTTGGCCCGACGCTCGGCTCATCACCGCTGCACATGTCGACGCGACGCTCGGGCCCGGCTCCTCGCAGACGTCACTCTCCGACGGAGCGGGCAGCACCCGCCTCGCGGCGTGGATGAACGAGCTGGAGAGCCGGCATCGCTATCTCGTCTACGCCGCCGACAGCGACCGCGACGCCTGGGCGCTGCGCTGTCTGCACAACGCCGACCGCGTGCTGGTGCTGATCGAGGCCAACGCGCGCCCGAGACCGGTGCGGGTGCTCCAGGAGCTTCGTTCGCTCGGCCTGCTCGCGCCCGTCGAGCTGGTGTTCCTGCGGCCCGAAGGAGATCCCTCGCCCCACACCTCGGCCTGGACGGACGTGACCGGCGCCCGCGCCCGGTACTTCGTACACCCATGGGACGAAGCCGACCTGGCGTCGCTGGCCCGCCAGGTCGCCGGGCACGGCGTCGGCGTGGTGCTGGGCGGCGGCGGGGCGCGCGGGTTCGCCCACATCGGGCTCGTCCGAGCGTTGGAGCAGCTGGGCGTGCCGGTCGACGTGGCCGGTGGGACGAGCATGGGGGCCTTCCTGTCGGCCCTCCTGGCCCTCGGTCTGGACAGCGTCGAGATGGCGCACACGGCTCGGGAGACCTTCGTCAGCAACAACTTCCTGAACGACTACGCGCTTCCGCGTGTGTCACTCATCCGAGGGCGCAAGTTCGGCGCTCGCCTGCTGGATATCTTCGGGGACCGTCAGATCGAAGAGCTGCGCCGGACCTTCTTCTGTGTCTCGACCAACCTGACCACGGGAGTCCCGGTCGTCCACGATCGAGGCCCGTTGTCGCTCTGGGTGGGCACGAGCATGGCCGTACCCGGGATCGCCCCACCGATCGCCTACGAGGGCGAGCTGCTGTGCGACGGAGGCGTTCTCGACAACCTCCCGACGGGCGTGATGCAAGGTCTCGAGCGCGGAGCGATCATCGCCTGCAACGTCAGCACCGACGGATACCTCAGAGCCCCCGGGTCGGGGATCGGTCGCCCCGACCCCGACGCCCTGCTTCGCCACGGCAGCATGGACACGCCTCCGCGCCTGAGTGAGATCCTCGTCCGCAGCGCCATGCTGAGCAGCGCCACGAGCGTCGACCTCGCGGCTGAGCGCGCCGATGTGTATGTCCGCATGCCATCGCAGGACTTCGGCATGTTCGACTGGAAACGCCTGGACGAGCTCGTGGAGCTCGGCTACCGCCACGCCCTCGAGCAGCTCGCTCCGGTACGCGACTCGCTCCTGTCCTGACGGCCGCTGACGCCTCGACCGGCCGGAGGGACCAGGACCTCAATGCCGGTCCGTGGCTATTGGCGTGTTTCACCTTTGGTCGAAAGCGGGCGCGACGCTGGCAGGCGCGGGGCCCCTTTCCGACCAATGGTGAAACAACGGCAGTGTGCCGG
>DATBBR010000101.1 GCA_036270875.1 Acidimicrobiales bacterium | reverse complement strand
ACGCTGCCAACATGGGTTGGACGGGGCGAAGGACCTGCAATCCGATCCGGGCCAGGCCCGGCTCGCCCTGCTCGAGGGCGACCGCGGCCACGCGGGAAAGATCGCCCGACAGCATCGCCGCCCTTCGAACGGTTGGGCCTGGTACGCCGGCCGCGGCCGCGATCGCATCGGCCATGACTCCTTCCAGGGCGCCGTGGCGCAGCTCACCCAGCAGCAGTCGGCGCAGGAAGTCGGCCTCTGGCTCGGTTGCCTGCCGGAAGAGGTCCTGCATCAGCCGCCGGCGGGTGCTGGCGCTGCCTGGTCCCGTCGCCTGTTGCAGGCGATCCAGGGTGTCGTCGACATCGCGGACCGTGAGCGAGGTTGCAGCGGCCGGAGCCACGCCGCTCGTCTGGCCCACGGCACTCCAGCCAACCCCTACCCGGCCCTGACGGGGCGCCCCGACCAGGAACCCGACGACAATGGCCGCCTCGTCGTGGGGGGTGCGACTGAGCAGCTCCGCCAGCGCCGTCACCTTCGTCGTTTTCGATCTCGTCGCGACCAGGTCGGCCGACGTCGTCACGAGGTCCGCGAGCTCCATCGCACACCAGGGTAAGAGCGCCTAGGGCCGCTCCATCGACTGCACGTCGAAGTAGATCGGCAGCAGGTACTTCACGTAGAAGGCGTGCACAGTCAGCTCGGGGTACACGAGGTCGTCATACTCCTGGATCTGGACGCGGTCGTCCTTGTCGCGGTAGCGCTTGCAGGCCTCGAGCAGACCGTCGACCTCGGCTCGGGTGTCCTGGAGCAGCCCGAGGTGGTCGAATCCCGGTGAGCTCATCGGCTTGCCGCTCTCGGCCAGCAGGATGAACTGGTCAGCGTCCGGCAGCAGAACGTGGCAGCGCTGGCCGACAACCTCGGTGTCGGCCGCCTTCCAGTCGAACACGGAGCCGTAGAAGGCGTCGATCTCCTGCCGAAAGTCATCGGTCAGCGTGCCTCGGGCGAACGTAAGCTCCATATGGTTGAACCGCATGAGCCCACGCTAGATCGGGCACCGGCGACTTCGCCACGCCCTTGCCCTGGCACCGTCGCGAGACGGTGCGTTGCTCAGGCGCGCGTCGCCTGTTTGACGAGTCGCTGACGCTGTCAACGGCACGCTGCCGCGCCGGGACCCCGATGCCGGTGGGGTGCCCTATCCAGCCGCTCGACGGCGATGGCTATCGACCTCGAGCCACTCCAACCAGGCGCCGTGCGCGCCGGCGTGGGCGAGGGTACGGGGCTGCTCGCCCGGCACTCCCAATGGCACGACGCCGTACCGGAAGGAGATGTCCTCGGCGGGGGTCGGCGTAGCCGGCTGCGGCAGCTGCGGGACGAGGCCGGTTCCCTCGCCCGACACCCACCAGAGCGGGCGCTCGCGCGCCAGCTCGCCCAGGAGCTGCACGAAGCGCGGCTGATCCGGCAGGTAGAAGAGAAACGCGGTGTGCACGATGCAGAGGGCGGTCTCGGGTGGCGCGCTCCGCACCACAGCAGGCAGCGACTCGAAGACGTCGCCCGTCACCAGTGTCGGCGGGTCGCGCCGAGCGACCGCCGCGGCGCGGTCGAAGAGCTCGATACGCCAGTGCTGCTCCGGCCAGATGCACGATCGCAGCCACCGGACAGCGTCGTCATCGGTGACGTCGACGGGCTGGCGATCGAGCCCCCTGCGCCACGGAACGGCAGGAAGCGACAGAGGAGGCACGCCTTCGCCGCGCAGGCGCGGGCTCAGCACCACCTCCGACTCCTCTGGACCCGTCTCGAGGCGGGGGCCGAAGACATAGCGGTACCGATCGAAGAGCAGGTTCAAGCCCGCGCTAGCACCCACCTCCACCACGGCGAGGGGCAGTCGGGCCGTCTCGGCCACGGTAGCCAGGCACGGGAGCAAGGCCGCGCAACGACCCACCTCGTTCGTCTGCACCACGCGCGTACCTGCGATCCGCTCGATGTCGGAACGACGGGAAAGGCACCAGGCGCGGAAGGATGAGTAGGGCTCGGACCCGAAGGCGGCGATGGGGTCGTTGCCCTCGTCCAGCAGCAGGTACTGGACGGCAGCAAAGAGGAGGTGGGGCAGACGGTCCCGGGGCGCTGCACGAAGGAGAAGCTCGAGAATCTCGGGGTCCTCGGCCGCCTCGCGAGCTAGTCGTTCATACAGGGGCGAGGCTCCTCGGTAGTCGATCTCGGCGAGAAGCCGGAAGACATCCGCGACAGCCTCGAGCTCGGCGTTGGCCATAGGCGCTCATCCTGCACCGTGTGAGACTCGAACGTCGACCCTCGCTCTCTCGACTGCGGCCACCTGCGCCACTGGGCAAGGCCCTGTCCACCCGGCCCCCGCCATTGCGTGCCGAGGTGCGGGAGCGAGTGCTGGCCTAGGGTCGTCTCGAGCCGTCATTGCCGGCGGCGGACGGGATGACGACGCGGTGACGAGGCGGAGCGGACGACGAGGGCTGCTGGAGAGGGCAGGCGCGCTCGCCGCGATCATGACGCTGATCGGTCTGACCGTCGCGTCGTGCGGAGGCGGCGGGTCGGGGTCCCAGGCCGACCAGCCGATCTTCCCGGGCGGGTGCCCCGCCGTCAACCAGTCAGCCGGGGGCGGGAGCGGCGCCGTCAGTCGGGTGCCGATCAAGGTGATCAAACAGGGATCGGCGGCGATCGCCTTGGCGCCGGTGTGTGTCGCCGGGCAGGGTCCATACGCGTTCGTGGTCGACAGCGGCGCCGGTTCGTCGGCGTTCGGCTCGCAGCTGGTCAAGTCACTCCATCTCCCGTCCAACGGCCCGACCCAGACGGTGACCGGTGCCAACTGCACGACGAACGAGACACCGGTCAGCGGCCCGAGTTGGTCCCTGGGCAACGTGGCGCTGTCGCCCCAAACCGTCTCCAACATCGACATCCCCGGCTTCGGGCTTCGGGACGCTCCGTCCGGGCTGCTCGGATCCGACGTGCTCGGGCGGTTCGGCGCCATCCAGCTCGACTACGAGCACCAGTCCCTCGCCCTCCCCGGTCCGGAGGGCCCGGCGCCAGGGCCCGACACCAACGTCCACGGGCCGACCTCGGTCCCGATCCCCCCCGGCATCGGCCTGGCCTCGCCATCGATGACCGTCCCTCTCATCGTCGCCCAGGCCGAAGGCGAGACGCTGCCCCTCGTTCCGGTGCGAATCCGCGATCAAGGCCCGTTCAACTTCATCCTCGACACCGGCTCATCGGTGTCGTCCGTGGACCCGCAGCTGGTCAGCTCGGTCGGCCTACCGCAAACGGGCAAGCGTCAGCGGGTCTCAGGCATCGGCTGCCGGGAAGAGGCGCAGGAGGTCCAGAGCGGCTCGTGGTCGGCGGGAACCGTCCCACTGCACTCGCAACCGCTACAGACGATCTCCGTTCCGGGTGCCAACGGTGAGATCAACGGCCTGCTGGGCTCCGACGTCCTGCACGGGTTCGGCGCCGCAGTGATCGCGTACTCGGCGGGGACGCTGGTCGTCGCCGCCCATTAGCGCTGCCGATGGCGGTCGATGAAGTCGAGGATGCGACGCCACGCGTCAGCGCAGGCGTCGGCGTGCTCGGCGAAGCTCCGATCGAAGAAGCTGTGCGGCGCGTCCGGGTACACGTGCAGCTCGGCTTCGACTCCGCCAGCGCGTACCTGCTCGGCGAACTTCTCGACGTCTGCGACCGGCGTGAAGTCCTGTCCGGCCGCGAGCAGCAGCAGCGGAGCCTTCATGTCTCCGATCCGGTCGGCGACGCGCGCCGGCATGCCGTAGAAGCCGACGCAGCCGCTGAGGTCCAGCCCGGCGGCCGATTGAGCCCAGGAAAGGGCGCCGCCCATGCAGAAGCCGACCGTGAAGACCGACTGGACGGTGCCGTTGGAGAGGGACCGGAGCCAGTGGCTGGCTGACGCGACGTCCTCGCTGACCGTCTGGGGCTCGAGCTGGTCCACGTGCTCGCGCCACGAAAAGTCGTCGCCGCGAGGACCGATGCCCGCTGTGCGGCCGAAGTAATCGATGGCGACGCTGTGCAGTCCCGCTTCGGCGAAGCGGCGGGCCAGCTCCTTGTAGAAGTCGTGCAGTCCCCGCACGTCGGGCATGACCACCATGCCTGCGTTCGAGGGCGCATCCGGGTGCGCGTAGTAGGCGGCGAGCCCGGTCCCGTCGGCCGAGCGCAGGACGAGGTCTCCGTGGTCAGCAGCGCCCCCGCGCACGGGCGGAAGCGGCGGTCGGGCATCATCACCGAAGCACATGACGCCAGTCTCGCGCTGACGCTGGACCCCCTTTCGACGAACTAGAGGCCGCTCGGGAAGTGGTAGGGCTGAGGAGGCACCACGGTGCCCACATCGAGCTGGATCACCTGGTGGGCGTCGAGCGGGATCGATCGCGGATCTCCCTGGAAGGGCGAACCGTTGACGAATGCCGTCACCGGGCCCGAGGCCGGCCCAACCTGAGTGGCCGACAGGGGTTGGCCCCAGAGGTCGAAGAACTGGCCGAGCGTGTAGGTCCGCTGAGTTGGCGACTCGATGTGGATGACCCCGCTGAGGTCGTGGACGTGGATCCAGTAGAAGCAGTCACCCTGCGCGACGAAGGGCCCCGCTGATGTCTGCTCCGCCACGGGTTGCTTGATCCCGATGCCGTACGGGATCAGCGCGGGCTGGCCGTTCACGTACACCGCCAGGTGGGCGTGGATGTGGTAGGCGAGCTGCTCGCCGGCGTTGCAGGCCACCCCGTCCACGGGGTTGCCGTCGGGCCCGTTGCCCAGGGCGGCGAGGAGCTGGCCGCTGGGGCCGCCCGGGGATGCCGAAGACGTCGAGGACGTCGAGGACGTCGCCGAGCCCGAGGACCGGGACGCCGATCCCCCGCACGCCGCCGCAACGAGCACCACGAAGAGCACAACCAGGCCGATCCGGCTGCGACCGCGGCCTCTCAGCGGGCTCTGAGCATCGGGCGGGTGCACGTCGCATGGTAGGCAACCTCACGCACTGACGGCGCTCACCTCCCTCGTTGCCTCGGACGGGCGCGCCCCGAGTGTCGCGACCTGTCGGGCGCCGGCGGCGCCACCTCCAGAGGACCGGCCATGTACCGGTCGATCGTGGGACCGACCCACTGGGCCACCTCGGCCGGCTCGGCCGAGGCGAGGGGCTCGAGACGGAGGACGTAGCGCTGGAACGCCACGCCGACGAGCTGAGAACCGATCAGTGCCCGTCGAACGAGCCAGTCGGGATCGTCGGGGTCCCGGGCGACCTGGGACCAGATGCGGTCGATGAGGAACTGCTTGAAGCTCTCAGCCGCCCGGGGCGAGGAGGAGATGGCCTGCATCAGGGAGAGGAAGGAATTGGCCCGCCCCTCCGGAGGCTCCTCGTCCCAATAGCGAAGGAACCGGTCCACGAGGGCCGTGCCCCGGGAGCCCGTTGCCCGGTCCACCTCGTCCCGGATCTCCCGGAAGTCCCTCGGCAGCCCCGTCACCTCGACGAACAGGGCGGCCTTTCCGTCGAAGTAGTGGTGGACCAGCGCAGGGTCGACACCGGCCCGCTGGGCGATTCCCCTGAGGCTGGCTTGGGCGTATCCCTCCGAGGCGAACGCGGCATCGGCAGCGGCCACGATCTGTGACCGCGTGTCCGACTTCCCCGGGCGACGCCCCCTGGGCGTCGGAGAAGAGGTTTCATCGGTGGGGAATTCTGTGCTAGAACTCACTGCCGATGAATTCTAACGGCGTTTGGCCTCCCAGGCGGCGACCGGGTCGGGGTCACAATCCGGGTCCGATCAGGGTCATCCCCCATAGCGACGGTCAGCCCGACACCCGAGGATTGACGCAGAGGAGCGACGACCGATGATTCCCACCGACACCGGCCGTCGATACGGACGCTCGCTCTTCGACCATTGGTTGCCGACGCCACTCGGCGCGCGCAGGACGGGAGGTAACGGTGAAATCTGAGCTCGACCGGGCGACTCCCGCGACGTCCCAGGTCAACGACAGCGCCTTGGGCCGACTCGGCCGGTGGTGCTACGACCGCCGGCGACTGGTCCTCGTCCTGTGGGTCGCGGGCCTCATCGCTCTGACGATCGTCGCTCAGGCGGCCCCCGGCCAGTTCACTGACCGCTTCGGCTCCGGACACTCGGAGTCGGACCGGGTCCAGACCATCCTCCAGCAGGCGTTCCCGGCGCGTGCCGGCGACACGGGCGACGTCGTGTTCCAGACCTCCCAGCCCGTCACCTCTCCGGCCAGCCAGGCCGCCATCGCCCGGGTGATCAGCCAGCTACAGCCCCTCCCCCACGTGTCGGGCGTCCGGAGCCCGTTCTCGCCGGGAGCCGGGAACCAGATCTCGGCCAACGGCCACATCGCCTACGCCGAGGTGCAGTTCGACACGCAGACGCCCGACCTGCCCAAGAGCGCGGCTCAGAAGGTCGTGGACACCGCCCGGGCGTCCGCCGCACCGGGGTTCAACGTGCAGCTCGGGGGCCCGCCCATCGAGAAGGCCGTGACAGCCCAGCCCGGGGCGAGCGAGGGCGTCGGGATCCTGGCCGCCATCATCATCATGCTCATCGCCTTCGGTTCGGTGATCGCCATGGGTCTGCCCATCCTGATCGCCCTGTTCGGGATCGGCGCCGGGGTGGCGATCATCGACGTGATCAGCCACGCGGTGACGGTGCCGTCGTTCGGCACCCAGCTGGCGGGCATGATCGGCCTCGGCGTGGGCATCGACTACGCCCTGCTCGTCGTCACCCGCCACCGCCGGGCGCTCGCTGACGGCATGTCCCCGCGCGACTCGGTGGCGCTCTCCCTGGCAACGTCAGGCCGGGCCGTGCTCTTCGCCGGCAGCACGGTGGTGATCTCGCTCCTCGGACTGCTCGTCATGAACCTGCCGTTCATGTACGGGCTGTCCTTCGGGGCGATCGCCGCCGTCGCCCTGGTGATGATCGGGACGCTCACCCTCCTGCCGGCCATGCTGGGTTTCGCCGGTCTCGCCATCGATCGCCTCCGGGTCCCGACCCGGCGGCGGCGCGGTCCCCAACGGCCGCCTGTCTCGTTCCGTTGGAGCCGTGTCGTGCAGCGGCGGCCCTGGCCGGCGGCCCTCGCCGCCCTCGCCACCCTGGTGGTGCTCGCGGTCCCGCTGTTCTCCATGAACCTGGCCTTCACCGACGCCGGCAACGGCCCGCCGTCGCTCACCACCACCCAGGCCTACGACCTCCTGGCCGAGGGGTTCGGTCCCGGCGCCAACGGGCCTCTGGTGCTGGCAGCCCAGATGCCAGGAGCGGCCGGCCGGCCCACCGTGGACCGGCTGGCTACCCAGCTGCGGGCCACGCCGGGCGTGGCCCAGGTCGCCCCGCCAGCGTTCAACGCGGCCGACAACACCGCCGTGATCACGGTCATCCCCACCACGTCGCCGCAGGACAAGGCCACCCAGTCGCTCGTGCATCGCATCCGCGACAGCGTGGTGCCGTCGGTGACGAGCGGCAGCGGGGTCAGGGTCCTGGTCGGCGGGGTCACGGCTGCCGCCGTCGACGCCGCCAACTACATGAGCGGCCGACTGCCCTGGGTCATCGGCGGAGTGGTCGTGGTGTCCTTCCTCCTTCTCATGGCCGTGTTCCGGTCGCTCGTCATCCCGCTCAAGGCCGCGGTGATGAACCTGCTGTCGGTGGGTGCCGCCTTCGGCGTGATCGTGGCCGTGTTCCAGTGGGGCTGGCTGGGATCGCTGGTCGGGATCAGCAGGACCGGACCCATCGACCCGTGGATCCCGCTCATGCTCTTCACGATCCTGTTCGGGCTGTCCATGGACTACGAGGTCTTCCTGTTGTCGCGCATCCGAGAGGAGTGGCGGCGCACCGGTGACAACGCCACTGCGGTGGCGGACGGGCTGGCGAAGACAGCTCGGGTCATCACGGCGGCGGCCGCCATCATGGTCTGCGTCTTCGGGTCGTTCGTCATCGGCGACGTGCGGGTGCTGAAGGTCTTCGGTCTTGGCCTGGCCGTCGCCGTCTTCATCGACGCCACGATCGTCCGCATGGTTCTCGTCCCAGCGGTGATGGAGCTTCTCGGGAAGGCCAACTGGTGGTTCCCGCGGAGCCTGGATCGCATCGTTCCCCGTCTGGGCGTGGAGGTCGACGTCGACGACTACGAGCCCAGCCGGCCGCTGGCGCCGACCTCGCCCCGCGATGGTGACCCGGTGCTGACGGGTTAGGGGGACCTAGACGCGCAGCGGCGGGATGCCGCCCTCGGAGTCGGGCAGCTGGGTCGCCGGCAGCTGCGCCTCGCGCTGGCGGGTCGTGCTGTGCACCGGGTCCTTGTCGTACTCGGGGATGACGTGGCGTCCGAACGTCTCCAGCGCCTCGGTGCAGACCTCGATGGGCATGGTTGTCGAAAGCATCCCGAACACCAGCTGGTCGGCCCCGATGTCGGCATACCCCTTGACCGACCGCTTCACCTCGTCCGGAGTGCCGACGCAGACCAGCCCCCGCTCGATCTGACGGTCGAGCCCCTCGGGGGTGGGCTCGGGGATCAGGTCGGGCCACTCGGGGACGCCAGCAGGCTTCGGGAAGGTGTCGAGATAGTGGAAGACGAGACTCGTCTGGTAGCTGGAGTCCATGTTGCAGGCGATGTCGCGCGCCCTGCGCCCGTCCTCCAGGCACAGCATCTGGCTGGTGACCATGACGTTGTCGTTGACGTACTCGCCGACCGGATCGGCCTGCTGGATGGTCTTCTTGTAGATCTCGATGAGCGGCGCCAGCGAGTCGGGCGATCCCATGGCGAAGCACAGGACACCGAGCCCCATCCGCGCCGCCTTCTCGAAGGTGCTCGGGTTCCCGGCCGCCACCCACATCGGAGGGTGGGGCTTGGTGTAGGGCTTGGGGAGCACGTGACGAGGAGGCATCGAGAAGAACCGTCCCTCGTGGCTGTACTCGCCGTCGCGCCACATGTGCTTGAACTGGGGGATGACCTCGTCGAACATCTCCTTGGTCAGATCGGGATCGAGGATGCCGAAGCCCCGTTGTTCGGTCGTGGACGAACCCCGCCCGGTGCCGAACTCGAACCGGCCGCCGCTCAGGTGGTCGATCATGGCCACCCGCTCGGCCACCCGGGCAGGGTGGTTCACGGGTGGGGTGATGTTGAAGATGCCCGTGCCGAGGTGGATCCGCTCGGTGACCGCAGCCACGTGGGCCAGGAACGCCTCGTTGGCCGACATGTGCGAGTACTCCCTGAGGAAGTGGTGCTCGGTCGCCCAGGTGTACTTGAAACCGGAGCGGTCGGCCGCCTTCACGTACTCCACCTCGTCCATCAGCCGCCGATGCTCGGCGTTCTTCGGGTCCTTGTCGGTGAGTTGGTGCGGAAGGTAGAGGCTGTTGAAGATTCCGAACTCCATGGTGTGGTCAGCTCCTCTCGTCGGTCGCGGTCGACGTCACATCCGGGCGATGACGTCGGTCGCGAACTTCTCGGTGGCGGCGATCCTGGCGTCCAGGCTCGAACGAGGATCGGCGCCGGATGGCTCCTGGGCGAACATCCACGGCGCGCACAGCAGGTCTGTCACGCCCGCATCCTCCATGCTGAGGTACAGGTCGCGGTCGGGCGGCGCCATGAGGGCCATGTAGACGGTGTAGGGCTCGCCATCGCGGCCGGCGACCTTCAGGTGGTCCTGGAGGCGGCCCAGGTGATGACGGGCCTCGTCGGGCGTGTAGGCGCTGGCGCACAGCCAGCCGTCACAGCGTGTCGCCGCCCGGCGCAGCGCGGGCTCGCTGTGGCCGCCGCCGTAGATCGGGATGGGCGCGGTCGGCGCCGGGTTCATCTGGAGCGGCGCCACGTCGTAGTGGGGACCGTGGTACTCGACCCAGCCTCCGCCCCAGAGCGCCCGGAGGGCGGGGATCATGTCGTCGAGGCGGCGTCCCCGGTCGTCGAACGACTGCCCGGTGGCCTCGAACTCCTCGCGGCACCAGCCCGCGCCCACGCCGAGCCGCACCCGGTTGCCCGAGATCACCGCCGCCGTGGACACCAGCTTGGCCACCGTGAGCAGGTCGCGAGCCGGCGCGACGTACACACCGGTCGTGAGCTCGAGGTCTGTCGTGATGGCGGCGAGAGCGGAGATCAGGCACCAGGGATCGGGCCAGTGGGTCTCGGGCGACCACACGGGCGACCCGTCGTCGTGCGGCGAGTAGGTGTACCGGGACCGCAGCTCGCGGGGATAGAAGATGTGGTCGGAGACGTAGACGCCGGCGTAGCCCATGGCGTCCGCGGCCCGCCCCAGCTCGAGCACCTGGTCGGTCGGCAGGAAGGCGACTGCCTGGTGGAACCTCACGCCCGCACCTCGGCCGTGCTCCAGGCGCCGGCGATCTCGTCCACCGGGGCCCGGGTCGCGAGCAGAGCGAGGGTGTTCTCCATCACGGCGTCGGCGTACGCACGGGGGACGCCGGCCACGGCGTCGGTCGCGACCACGACCTGGTAGCCGAGGTTGACGGCCTCGATGCACAGCCCGGGGATGGCGAGGTTGACCGAGACACCCGTGGCGACCACGGTGGTCACGCCGAGACCGCGCAGCGTGGCATCGAGCGAGGTCCCGGTGAACGGAGAGACGCCGTGCCTGCGCGGCGCGACGAGGTCCAGGTCGTCGAGACCGATCTCGGGAACAACCTCGGTCGACGGTGTGCCCGCCCGCATGTGACCGGGCCGGCGCGCCCAGAAGGCGATGAGCGGACTGTTGATGGGAGTGCCGGCCAGGTCGGGGCGAAATTCAGCCGTGCAGTGCACGACCCGGACGCCCGCGCCACGGGCCGCGGCGACCAGACGCGCCGTGCTCTCGATGGTCCCGGCCGCGGCGACCTCGGCGACGAGGCTGTCCATCATGGAGAGGTCGCCCACCACGCCGCGTTGCATCTCCATGGTCAGGACGGCCGTGTGACCCGGCTCCACTAGCGCCGGCTTCATGCCGACCGGCCCCGACGCAGCGAGCGGTCGCTGTCGCGCAGGAGGAGGCGGGCGGCGATCTCGAGCTCCGATCCCATGTTCTGCACGTCGCTGCGCCCGTTCATCCAGCTGAGGAGGGACGAGAACCACACGTGCTCGAGGATGCGGATGATGTCGGCGACCTGCGCCGGCTCGGGCTCGCCGATGGCCCGGCGGATGATCCGCTCCATGGTGGCGTCGAGGTCGTGCTGGCACGTGACCGCCCCCGGGTCGAGGGAGGAGATGGCGCTCGCCATGGCCGCCATCATCCGGGGCTGGCGCTCGATGCCCCGCACCGCCCGCCGCAGCACGTCGACCACGCGGTCGACCGAGGTCGCCCCGCGGGGCGGTGCCTGGGCCAGTCGGCCCTCCAGCGCCAGGGCCCACCCGGCCAGGGCCGCCGCCAGCACGTGGTCCTTGGACGAGAAGTACCGGTACACGGTGCCCATGGCGACCTGGGCCCGCGCCGCCACGTCGCGCATCTGGACCGCGTCGTACCCACCCTCGGCCCCGAGGGCCATGGCCGCGTCGATGACCCGCTGGCGACGCGCCGCCTGGGCGCCAGTGAGGGTGACGTCAGCCATCGTCCGCCCTAGCCGGACCCCACCGGCTCGTTGGCCAAGAGCGAGCCGAGGTGACGCAGCTGGGCGGTCGCGCCGCCGAGGCTGAGCTCGAGCTGCTTGGCCCACAGAAAGTAACGATGGAGCGGATAGTCGCGGTCCACCCCCAGCCCGCCGTGCAGGTGCTGGGCGGCGTGCACGACGCGCTGGCCGCCGTCGGCGGCCCAGAACTTGGCCACCGCCACCTCCTCGGCCGCGGGCAGCCCCGAGGAGAGCCGCCAGGCGGCGTGCAGGGCGGTGAGCCGGACGGCCTCGGTGTCGATGTACGCGTCGGCGGCCCGTTGCCCGACCGCCTGGAACGAGGCGATGGGGCGCCCGAACTGCTCGCGGGTCCTCGTGTACTCGGCTGTGAGCCGGAGCGCCTCCTCGCACACGCCGACCGCCACCGCGCAGTGGGCCACGGTCGCCCGCTCGAGCAGCCAGTCGAGCACCGGGCCGCCGCCGTGGGGATCTCCGAGCACGTCCTCGGCCGCCACCGCCGCGCCAGCCAGCTCCAGGCGCTGCTCGGGCTGGCCGCTCGTCGTCTGCTGATCGTCGGCCTGCACACCGTCGCCCGCCGGGTCGAGCAGAAACAGGCCCACGGAGTCCTCCCCGGTGGCCGCCGGCACCAGCACCCGTCCGGCCCCGTGGGCCGCAGGCACGCACACCTTCACCCCGTCGAGGCGCCAGACGGCGCCGTCGCGCCGGGCAGTGGTGACGGGCCGGGTCGGCTCGGTGCCGACCTCGACCAGAGCTGCGGTGAGGACCAGATCGCCGGCGACGACCGGGGGAAGGTACCGCTGGCGCTGCTCGAGCGTCCCGTGCGCAGCGATGGGCAGGGCGCCCAGGACCAGGGTAGGCAGGACGGGGACGGGCGCCACCGT
Source organism: Acidimicrobiales bacterium (assembly GCA_036270875.1). Taxonomy (NCBI): domain Bacteria; kingdom Bacillati; phylum Actinomycetota; class Acidimicrobiia; order Acidimicrobiales; species Acidimicrobiales bacterium. The sequence goes on along the minus strand of DATBBR010000101.1, from coordinate 12,511 downwards.
GCGGCCCACCTGCTCCAGAAGCAGGAACAGCTCGACGAAGCCGAGCCCGCTGCCCCCCGCGTCCTCGGGCAGCCCGATCCCGAGGAGGTTGGCTCGGGCCAGCTCGGCCCAGAGTCGCCGGTCGATGCGTTCGGCGCCGGCCTCCACCTCCTTCAGGCGCTCCTGGCTGAGATGGCCCTCCAGGATCTGCTTGGCCAGGTCCCGGACGGCCTCCTGCTCGTCGTTGAGGGCGAAGTCCATCGTGCTCCTATCGGGACTTGGGCAAGCCGAGGCCGAACATGGCGATCAGCTCCCGCTGGATCTCGTTGGTGCCCCCGCCGAAGGTCAGGATGAGCAGGCCGCGGTAGAGCTGCTCGAGGCGCGAGGAGAGCACCGACTCGGGCGAGCCGCGCTTCAGGTAACCCACCTGCCCGACGATCTCGAAGAGCAGCTTGAAGGCCTCGAGGTAGAACTCGGTGCCGAAGACCTTGATGGACGAGGCGTCGGCCACATCCAGGCGGTCCTGGGTAGCCGTCCAGGCGACCTTCCAGTTCATGAGCTTCAAGAACTCGAGGCGGGCGTGGACTCTGGCCAGGTTGATCTGCACCCACTCCTGGTCGACGACCCGGCGGCCATCCGCGAGCTTGGTCTCCTGGGCCCACCGTCGCACCTCGGCGAGGTTGCGCTCGACGATGCCCGGCGAGCACAGGGTGACCCGCTCGTGGTTGAGCTGGCTGGTGATGAGCTTCCAGCCGCCGTTCTCCTCGCCGACCAGGTTGGTCGCCGGGATCCGGACGTCCTCGTAGAAGGTGTAGTTCGTGTTCTGCTCGCCCATGAGCTGCATGGGCTGAACCTTGAAACCCGGCGTGTCGGTCGGGATGATGAAGATCGAGATGCCCTTGTGCTTGGGCACCTCGGGATTGGTGCGGGCGGCCAGCCACACGTAGTCGGCGCCGGTCGCCAGGCTGGTGAAGATCTTCTGCCCGTTGATGACGTACTCGTCCCCGTCGCGCACGGCCTTGGTCTGGAGCGAGGCCAGGTCGGTCCCGGCGCCGGGCTCCGTATAGCCGATCGAGAAGTGGATCTCACCGCCGAGGATCCTCGGCAGGAACCGCTGGCGCAGCTCGTCGGAGCCGAAGTTCATGAGCGTGGGGCCCACCGTGTTGATGGTGAGCATCGGCACCGGCGCGCCGGCTCGCATCGATTCGTCGAAGAAGACGAACTGCTCGATCGCCGATCGCCCCTGCCCCCCGTACTCCTCGGGCCAGCCGATGCCGAGCCAGCCGTCGGTGCCCATCTGCCGGACGACCCGGCGAACGGTGGGACCGACCCCTTCGCTGCGGGAGAGCTCCTCCTCGACGTTGCGGGTCAGGAGCCGGCCGTAGTACTCACGCAGCTCCTGGCGCAGGGCTTCCTGCTCGGGCGTGTAGCCGATGTACACCGCGGTCTCCCATCTAGAACCTGTTTCACTCTAGCGGATGGGAAGAGTGCGGGTCAGTGCCGGGGAGGCTTGCGCCCGGTGACGCTCCAGTACAGGAGGGACGCCTGGCTCTCGATGAGACCGGCAGTGCGGATGCCCCAGAACTCGAACCCGTAGCGGTGGCTGGCCACCTGCCCCAACATGGCGACGATCGACCCCGCCATGGCCATGGAGTCGGCCGCCGGGGACCGGCCCTCCTGGCGACTGGTCTCGATGACGTCGGCGATAGCGACGGTGACACCGTTCAGCGCTCTGGTCCTCATCCCCCGAAAGCGCAGGTCCCCCTCCTCGGTGGCGAGGTCCACGACGCGGAAGACCGAGCGATGGCGCTCCCAGTAGTCCATGAAGGCCTGCACGAACCCCACCGCCGTGTCCCAGCCCCGGTCGCCCTTCCACTGGCCGTGCACGAGCGCTGCCAGCGACCCCACCTCCTCGCCGAGCTCCTCGGCCAGGACCAGGATGACCTGCTCCACGTTGGCGAAGTACTGGTAGAAGGTGGCCGGCGAGGTCCCGGCGGCGCTGGCGATGTCGATCACCTTGATGTCCCGCCACGAGGTGGTGCCGAGCAGATCGGCCGTGCAGTCGATCAGCCGGCGCCGCGTCGCCTGACCGCGGCGACCGGGCACCCGCCCGTCAGTCGCCCGCAGGTCGGTGGCCGACGGATCCGGGGGCGATTCCTGCGACGGGGGCTGCGATGAGCCCTGCTCGGCCATCGGCGCCATCTGTCGAGGATACTCCCCGGTAACCACGCCCCCCTTGGTCGGGCTACTGGATGACGGCGCCGCCGTCGACGGCGAGAGCATGGCCGACCACGAACGACGCCTCGTCCGTGCACAGCCACACCACGGCGGCGGCGATCTCGCTCGGGGTTCCCAGCCGCCCGATGGGGGCGCTGCGCGCCATCATCTTCTCCATCGCGGGGTCACCACCCATGAACGCCTCGAGCATCGGCGTGCGGGTGCTGCCCGGGCACACGGCGTTGATCCGGATCCCGGACTTCACGTACTCGAGGGCCGTGGCCTTTGTGAGCCCAACGACGCCGTGCTTGCTGGCCACGTAGGCGGGGAGGCCTGCGAACCCCATCAGCCCGGCGCCAGAAGACGTGTTGACGATGGCTCCGCCCCCCTGGTCGACCATGGCCGGGATCTCGTGCTTCATGCACAGGAAGACGCTCCGCAGGTTGAGCGCCAGCACCCGGTCCCACTCCTCCTCGGGATAGTCGGCAGTGAACGCGGTGGCGCCCGAGGTGCCGGCGTTGTTGTGGGCGCAGTCGAGCCGTCCGTTGCCGGCGACGACGTCCGCAACCATGGCGGCGACCTCGTCCGACCTGGTCACGTCGTAGGAGACGGAGCGGGCCGTGCCCCCGGCGTCGGTGACGGCGTGGACGGTCTCGGCCCCTCCGGCCTGGTCCACGTCGGCGACGACGACCGTCGCCCCCTCGTCGGCAAAGGCGAGGGCGGACGCGCGGCCGATGCCGGACCCGCCCCCGGTGACGAGAGCGACCTTTCCCTCCAGGCGCGATCCCATCTTCTAGCTCGACAACCGTTGTCGGAGCTCGTGCTTGAGCGTCTTGCCCGTCGGGTTGCGGGGTACGACGTCGATCAGCTCCAGCTGCTCGGGTGCCTTCTGGATCGCCAGGCCTTGGCCGGTGAGGAAGGCGACGATCTCCCCGAGCTCGAGGGGCTCGGATCCCTCCTTCGCCGCGACCACCGCACAGCAGCGCTCGCCGAGCGCGGGATCGGGCAGGCCGATGACCGCCACGTCCGCGACCTTCGGATGCTGGTAGAGGAGGTCCTCGACCTCCTTGGCGCTGATGTTCTCGCCCTTGCGGATGATCACGTCCTTCAGCCGCCCGGTGATGGCCACGAAGCCCTCCTCGTCGACGACACCGAGGTCTCCGGTCCGGAAGAACCCGTGCTCGTCGAGGGCCTCGGCGTCGAGGCTGGCGTCGACGTAGCCCCGAAAGAGCTGGGGCCCCTTGACCCGAAGCTCGCCCTCCTGGCCGGTGCCGACGGGGACGCCGTCGGTGCTCACGACCTCGAGCTGCACACCGGGTGAGGCGCGACCCTCGGTGTTGGCGAGCTTGTCGTCGGGATCACCCACTGCGGCCATTGACAAGATCGGGCACTCGGTGAGCCCGTAACCCGACACGATGCCCACCCCACCGAGCTCGGCCTTGAGGTCGTAGTGCAGCTGGGGTGGCTTGGGGGCCCCGCCGCCCGGAAAGGCCCGCACCAGGGGGAAGATCGGCTTTCCCGGCTGCCGGCGCTGGGCGTCGAGGTAGGCGAGGTGGAAGGGCGTGCCCGATCCGGCCAGGGTCACGTCCTCGCGCGACAGCACCTCGATCGTCTCGGTGGGATCGAAGCGCTCGACACACACGTTGGCGGCGCCGGTCATGAGGCTGGAGAAGAGCCAGGTGATCCCCCCGATGTGCGTGAACGGGAAGACCAGGGCGCTGCGGTCCTCCGGGGCGAGGTCCAGGGCCACGTTCATGGCCACGGCGGCGGCGGCGATGGTGGCGTCGGTGTGCCGGGCGCCCTTGGGATCGGCGGTGGTGCCCGAGGTGTAGAACACCCACGCCGTCGGCAGGGCCGCCGGCGAGCCCGGCACCGGCGCCGGCGGGGGCAGGAGGGACGGATCGGCATCGGGCAGGGCCCGGTCGACCACGAGCACCTCGAGGTCGTCGCGGTCAGCGGCGATCGAAGCGGCCATGGCCTGGAAGTCGAAGCCGCGCCACACTGGCGGCACGACGAGCAGGCGGGCGCCGGTCTGGGCGGTCATGAAGCGCAGCTCTCGATCCCGGTAGATCGGGAGCACAGGATTTTGCACCGCGCCCAGGCGGGAGAGGGCGGCGACGAGCACGAGGGACTCGATCCAGGTCGGGAGCTGCCACGACACGCCGACGCCTTCGGCGACTCCGAGGGCGGACAGACCGGCAGCGGTGCGTTCGGCGGCGCGGTGGTAGTCGCCGAAGCTGATCCGGCGGCCAGACTCGTCCACCGCCATCAGGTCGTCGGGCGTCTCGCGGGCGCGGCGCTCGATCAGCGCCCACATGGTGCCGTCCGTGAAGCTGCTCCCGTCGTGCGGGCTCGGGCTCATCTGTCGCGACCCCCTACTTGACGGCCACCGGGTTGACCGGCGAGCCCACGGCATTGGTGAAGGGCTGGGGCGAGGCCTCCAGCAGGAACTCGTGCACGCCGTCGGCGGCACAGTCCTCGGCCAGCTCGTCGAGCACCCAGTTCTGGCCCTGGGTCATGCCCATCTCGACCAGGTGCAGCAGGTGGACGGGCAGGATCGCGGCGTCGTCCTCGCCCGGCCACACCTCGAAGGTGAGCGTGTCGGTCGCCACGGCGGCGACGTCGCGGTCGCGAAACCATTCGACCGTCATCGTCGACAGACCCGGCGCCGGCGCCCCGTAGCCGGCCTTGTCCCCGCTGGCCAGCAGAGCCATCTGCCCGGTGCGGACCAGGACCACGTCTCCGGGTCCGACCTCGAGCCCGGCACGAGCCTCGGCGGCATCGAGATCCGAGGCGGTGACGGCGTAGCCCCCATCCAGCCGATCGGTTCCCAACGTCCGGGCCACGTCCAGGAGCACACCCCGGCTGACCAGCGTCCTGATCTTGTGGATCCCGCATACCGACGCCCCGAAGGCGGTGATGCTCGCCGCCGAGTTGCCGTTGTAAAGGCGACCCTCGTAGCTGACGTGCCCCAGTCCGTCCCAGTGCGTCGCGCATTGCAGCCCCATCACGACCATGTCGTCGCTCGAGCAGAAGTCCGCCGGGTCGCCCGTGAGCGGCGTGTTGATCTGCACCATGGCCCGCACGGGGTTGAGGCGGCCGGGCAGGAGCCCGGTCTGGATTCCCTCGGTCTCCGACAGGGGGAGTGCCAACGAGAAGCTCCGCCCCGTCCGCACGCAGGCGGCCGCCCGCCTGCGCACCTCGGGCGTGATCAGGTTGATGGTGCCGATCTCGTCGTCGGACCCCCACCGCCCCCAGTTGTTGACCTTCTTGGCCAGGCGGTGGAACGGCTCGGGGTACGCCATCAGGGAATGAGCACGCCTCGAGCCACCTTGCCGTCGGCCATGTCCGAGAACACCGTCTCGACCTCGTCGAGGGGATAGGTCCGCGTCACCAGCTCGTCCAGCTTGAACCGGCCCTGCCGGTAGAGGTCGACGACGATCGGGACGTCGACATGGGGTCGGGCGGATCCGTAGCGCGAGCCGAGGATGCCGCGGTCGATGTGGGTCAGGCTGGCCACCCGGAAGGACGCCTCGGCCGTGGGCGGCGGGACGCCGATGATCACGCAGTTCCCGCCCCACGCCAGGATGTCGATGGCCTGGCGGAGGACCGCAGGGTGACCGACGCACTCGAACGAGTGGTCGACGCCGTCGGGGACGATGTCCTTGATCGCGGTCACGGCGTCGCCCGCGCGCGCGTCCACGAAGTCGGTGGCCCCGAAGTCGCGGGCGATCCCCTCCTTGGCCGGGTTGGCGTCGACAGCGACGATGCGCACCGCGCCCGCGATCCACGCCGCCTGCACGGCGTTGAGCCCGATGCCGCCGACCCCGAACACGGCCACCGTGTCACCGCGGCCGACCTTGGCCCGGTTCCAGACGGCGCCGGCACCGGTCAGCACCCCGCAGCCGATGAGGGAGGCCGCCTCGAGGGGCACCGACGGGTCGATCACCACGGCCTGGCTCTCCTTGACCACCGTGTGCTCGGCGAAAACCGAGGTGTTGGCGAACATGTAGGCGGGCTCGCCCTTGTAGGTAAAGGGCTGGGACGTCTTGCCGAAGGTGTCGCGACAATGGGTCGGAAAGCCGCTCTCGCAGGCGTCGCACTGGCCGCAGTGGCCGAGGGTCACGAGCACGACGTGGTCCCCAGGCTTCACCTTGGTGACGCTCGATCCCACCTCCTCGACGACTCCGGCGCCCTCGTGGCCCATGACGAGCGGCGTGGGGAAGGGAATGGTGCCGTCGATGACGCTGACGTCGCTGTGGCACACGCCGGCGGCGGCGATGCGGACACGCACCTCGTTGGCACCGGGCGCCCGGGCCTCGAGGTCCTCGGTCACGTCGATCTTGCCGTTCCAGACGACGCCTCTCACGCTGCCTCCCTCTCGCTCAGCCCGGCCAGATGACGCTCTGCAGCTCGCTGTAGGCGTGCAGACCGAAGTCACCGCCGTCGCGGCCCACGCCGCTCATCTTGAAGCCGCCGAAGGGCGCTTCCAGGTTGCGCTGGGCCGTGTTGATGCCCACGTGGCCCGCCCGCAGCTGCTTGGAGACCCGGAAGGCGCGCGCCGTGTCCTTCGAGTACACGTAGTCGTAGAGCCCGTAGTCGCTGTCGTTGGCCAGGGCGACGGCCTCGTCCTCACTGTCCACGGGAACCACCGCCACGACGGGCCCGAAGATCTCCTCCCGGGCCACCCGCATGTCGTTGCTGCACTCGGCGAAGAGTGTGGGCTCGACGTAGAACCCCCGCTCCGGGGCAGCCGGCCGGCCCCCGCCGGCGACCAATTTCGCCCCCTCCTCGACCCCGAGGCGGATGTAGTCCTCGACCCGCTGGCGGTGGGCGCCCGAGATGAGCGGCCCCACGATGGTGTCGCGCTCCAGCGGGTCCCCGATCTTGAGCGCACCGGCAAAGCCGGCCAGGCGCTCGACGACCTCGTCGTAGACGGCCCGGTGGACGATGGCCCGGGTCGGCGCCGTGCAGATCTGGCCCGAGTGGAAGGCGAACGTGCTCCCGATGGCCGAGACGGCGCCGCCGACGTCGGCGTCGTCGAGCACCACGCAGGCGCCCTTGCCGCCCAGCTCGAGCAGGAGTCGCTTCATGGTGCGGGCCCCGGCCTCGGCGATCCGGACGCCGACCCCTGTGCTGCCCGTGAAGCTCACCATGTCCACGTCGGGCGACTCCACCAGGGCCGCAGCGGGTTCGGGGCCTTTGCTGTTCACGAGGTTGACCACTCCGGGCGGCACCCCGACCTCCTCGAGGATCCGCACCAGCTCGATCACCCCGAAGGGATCCTGGGGCGCCGGCTTGATCACGACGGTGTTCCCCATGGCCAGGGCCGGCGCCACCTTGCCCGCCATGTTGCCAATGGGAAAGTTGTAGGGCGTGATGCAGGCCACGACGCCCACCGGCTGGCGCAGCGCCGTGGCACCGATGACGCCGCCGGGCGCCAGCGGGGTGGCCTCGGTGATCTTGGGCGCCAGGGGGAGGCTGTGGTCCTGGAGGGCGCCCCGCGCGTAGCGCTCGAAGCGGTCGGCGCAGACCGGCACTTGGAGCTTGGAGCCCACGCTGATGGTGGCGCCGGTCTCGGCGATGAGAAGGGGCAGGAGCTCGTCGGCCCGCTTGCGCACGAGCTCGGCGGCGGCGAGCAGCAGCGCCGAGCGCTCGGCGGGGGTGGTGCGCGACCAGGCGCCGAAGGCCTCCCGGGCGGCGGCGGCCGCCGCCGAGGCATCGGCCGCGGTCGCCTCGGGGGCCAGGCCGATCGGTTCCTCGGTGGCCGGGTTCACGATCTCGTACGGCGACCCGGAGGCGTCGACCCACTTCCCGCCGATGAAGAGGCGGCGCTCGTCGTGACCAGTGACCGTCGGCGTCATGCCGGGTAGGTTATCTGACACACCGTCGGAAGCGAGCTGGGACCGGAGGGCGCGACAACCATGGAGTTCGGGATCTTCGTCCAGGCTCACCTGCCTCGACGCCGCGTCGAGGCCGACCCCGACGCCGAGCACCACGCCATCATGAACGAGATCGAGCTGGTCAAGGCGGCCGACCGGGCGGGGTGGAAGTACGTGTGGGTCACCGAGCACCACTTCCTCGACGAGTACTCCCACATGTCGGCCAATGAGGTCTACCTGGGCCATCTCGCCGCGGTGACCGAGCGGATCCACCTCGGGTCGGGCATCTTCAACCTCAACCCGCAGGTGAACCACCCCGTCAGGGTCGCCGAGCGGGTGGCCATGCTGGACCACCTGAGCGACGGGCGCTTCGAGTTCGGCACCGGCCGGGGCGCGGGGAGCCGGGAGGTGACCGGCTTCGGCATCGAGAGCACGGCGGTGACCAAGGAGGTCTTCGACGAGGTCATCCCCGAGTTCCTCCGCATGTGGAACGAGACCGAGTACCACCACCAGGGCAAGGCGTTCTCGGTTCCCAATCGCAACGTGTTGCCGAAGCCGTGGCGCCGGCCGCATCCACCGATGTGGATGGCCGCTGGCAACCCGCCGACCTACGAGAAGGCCGCCCGCCTCGGCCTCGGCGTCCTCGGCTTCAACACCTCGGCCATCAGCGCCATGGCGCCGATGGTGCAGGCCTACAAGGACGCCATCGGGGACGCCGAGCCCGTCGGCGCCTATGTGAACGACAACGTGATGATCACCAACGGGGTGGTGTGCCTGGAGGATGGTCGCAAGGCGCGCCAGGTCGTCCAGGACATGGGCATCTCCTACCTCCAGAGCCTCGTCTTCCGCTACCACGACACCTTCCCCAAGCCCCAGGAGGTGCCCGACTGGCCGGTGGTGCTGCCCGAGCCCACTCCGGAAGACGTCGATCTCCGCATCAACGAGGGCTACATGCTCTGCGGCGACCCGGACGAGGTGCTCGCGCAGGTCCGGCGCTACGAGAGCGTCGGGGCCGACCAGCTCGTCTTCGGGCTGCCGATCGACATGCCGATGAGCGCCGCCCTGGAGACCATCCGGCTGTTCGGGGATCACATCATTCCCAAGCTCGACGGCGACCCGGTGCACCGCTCCACCCGCTTCCGGGACGCCGCCGCGGCCCGGTCAGGGTCGCGCTAGCCGCCGCAGCTCGTACTTGAGCACCTTGCCGCTCGCGTTGAGCGGCAGCGATTCCACGATCTCCACGCGGCGGGGCACCTTGTAGTTCGCCATCACCTGGCGGCACCACTCGATGACCTCGCCCGGGGTCAGCTCCTCGCCCGACCGCGGGATCACGAAGGCCACGCCGACCTCGCCCATTCGCTCGTCGGGGACGCCCACCACCGCTGCCTGCGCCACCTTGGCGTTGCCGAGCAGGATGTTCTCGATCTCTGCCGGGTAGGCGTTGAAGCCACCGACGATGAACATGTCCTTCTTGCGATCGGTGATGCGCAGATAGCCGCGTTTGTCCATGACCGCGACGTCGCCGGTATGCAGCCAGCCGTCGGCGTCGATCGTGGCGGCGGTCTCCTCGGGCTCGTCGAAGTACCCCCTCATGACGTTGTAGCCGCGGACGACGACCTCGCCCGGCTCACCCGTCGGGACCTCGGCGCCGGAGTCGTCGACGACGCGGACCTCGGTGTCCGGGATGGCGCGCCCGGAGGTGGTGGCGATGGTCTCGGGGTCGTCGTCGTAGCGGCACATGCTGACCGTGCCCGTCGACTCGGTGAGGCCGTAACCGGTGATGATGGTGCGGAACGTGAGCTCGTTGCGCATGCGACGGATCATCTCCACCGGCACCGCGGCAGCGCCGGTGACGGCCAGGCGCAACGACGAGAGGTCGTAGTGCCCCCGGTCGGGGTGATCGAGGATCGACTGGTAGAGCGTGGGCGGCCCCGGGAGCATGGAGATGCGCTCCTCGGACACGCGCCGCAGCACGGTCGGCACGTCGAACACGGCGTGAGGCACGACCGTGGCGCCGACGATGAAGGACGCGAGGAATCCCGCCTTGTAGCCAAAGGTATGGAAGAAGGGGTTGACGATCAGGTAGCGGTCCCCGCGTGTCAGGCCCACGATCTCGGCCCAGGCTCGGAACACCCGCAGGGTCTGGGCGTGGGTGACCATCGCTCCCTTGGGCCGACCGGTGGTGCCGGAGGTGAAGATGATGTCCGACAGGTCGTCGGGCCCGACCGCGGCCATCCGGTGGTCGACGTCGGCCGCATGCACCTTGTCGCCCCCGCTCAGGTAGTCCGGCCACGACAGGGTGCCCTGAGGAGCATCACCCCGCAGCACGACGATGGCGTCGAGCGTTGACTCCTCTGTCGCCTGGCGCAGCATGTCCACGTAGTCGACGCCGAGGAAGCCCGACACCGTGAAGAGGACGCGGGCCCCGCTCTTGGCGAGGACGTAGGCCGCCTCTGATCCCTTGAAGCGCGTGTTCAGCGGCACCAGGACGCCGCCGGCTGACAGGACGCCCAGGGCGGCGACCACCCACTCGGTGAGGTTGGGCGCCCAGATGGCGACCCGGTCGCCCGGACCGACCCCGACCGCCATGGCCGCCGCGGCCGACCGGTGCACGGCCGGCGCCAGCTCGGCGTAGGTCAGCCGGGTCGTCTCGTCGACGAGCGCCTCGACGTCGGTGTGGCGCTCGGCCGAGGCGGCGACCAGGGCCGGGACGGTGAGGGGCGGCCGATCCCCGTCGCTGCTCACGGGATCAGGACAGCTCGCGCTCGAGCAGCGCGACCAGCTCGACGATCTCCGCCGCGCAGCCGTGGAAGTCCTCCACCTCTCCCCCGGCCGGGTCGTCCACGTCCTCCCAGGCCTCGAGCTCGACCTCGTCGAGGCGGAGGGCATCCAATCGCTCCTGGAGCGTCCCCGGCCGACCGGGCAGATCTCGGCACAGCCGGCGCAGGGTCGCCGTGCGGGGGGCGGCCGCAGGGTGCCGGCGCCGAACGTGCTCGACGTGCTCGCGGGCCAGGCCCACGACGAGGTCGGCATCGTCCAGGTCGCGCTGGCGGATCTGCCGGCTGCGGTGCCCCTCGGCGGCCAGGCCCACGCCTTCGAGCGCCGACCGGGTGCGCCAGCTCATGGGCTGGCCCTCGACCACGTGCGTGCCCGCTGTGGTGATCCGCGCCGAGCCCGATCGGGCCAGCGCCGCGCCCGCCATCACCGAGCGGGCCGCGTTGCCCGTGCACAGGAACACGACGTGCTGCCGGTCGCCCTCCGGGCCCGGCAGATCGGCCTCCACGCCCTGCTGCAACTCGTCGCGCAACCTGCCTCCCTCGCGTCCTGGAGGCATGTTAGGTGAGCGCGCGACCGCCCCGGTCAGCGAGCTCCGGGGCCCGACTGGGTGGGTCCGGCGGACTTCAATGTCAGGCCCGGGGGGACCACGACCGACGGCAACGGATTGGCGAGCTCCTCCAGCGCCGGGTTCACGAAGGCGGCCAGCCGGGTGGCGCCCGCCAGAGAGAAGTGAACGCCGTCGTCACCGAAGTCGCTCGGGACGACCTGGCTCGCCAGGTCGAAGATGTTCACCGAGTGCGCCGAGGCAAAGGTCTGGTACAAGGCGTTGAGGTCGGCCAGCCTGCTGGCGTCGTTGTAGGTGGGATGCGGGTACGCGGCGTCAGGCGTGTGGTGGTACTGCGGGACCGTGGCGACCACGACCTGCGCCCCCCGCGAGCTGAGCATGCTCGTCATCTGGGTCAGCTGGTCGTCGTAATAGGACTGCCACTCGGGAGTCCCGACTCGGAGCCAACGCCCATTGAGCAGGTGATCGGCTGTGTCCAAGGGCCCGAAGAGCATCAGCACGACCTTGGGACGCCACTGGTCGAGCTGTGGCGGCCACTTCGTCCTCCAGTCGCAGTTTGGCGAATAGGGAAAGTCGCCCTTCGCCGACCCCGAGGCGTTGTCGCCCGAGTAACCCATGATGATCGTGCAGGCGAGCCGGCCCGCGTCGTGGACAGCAAGGCCTGCGCTGATCCCAGGTCCCTCGAGCCCGCTGACCAAGCTGATCGCGGTGCTGTCGCCGACCACCATCACGCTGGACAGCTCCGGCGCCGTCGAGGCAGGCGGCGCCGATGCCGTGTCCGGTGAGGCCCGAAGGAAGCTCGCCGCGGGTGTGGTCGAGGTGGTGGCGGCGGGGACGGCGGCGAACACCAGGGCCGCGGCCAGGACCGGGACCAGGCAGAACGCGACCGGCAGGACGTGGTGAATCCAGAACCGCCGCACGGGTCGGTCTCCTGGGTCGCCCACAGGGCGGGAAGAAGAGTTTCGACGGGATGACAGGATCAAGCAGGATTTTACTTAATCCTGGCCATCCTGTTATCCCGTCGAAACTCTTCCGGCTTCACTTCGCTTTCGTCAACCACTCCGGCATCGCCTGGAGCTTCCCGGCGCGG
>DATBBR010000100.1 GCA_036270875.1 Acidimicrobiales bacterium | reverse complement strand
GCCCCGCCCACCCCCACGCTCTTGACAACGGCCGAGATATAACCCCATTATAACCCCATGCCGAAGATCAACGTGTACCTATCTGACGAGCTCGCCGACGCCGTGCGGGACGCCCAGGTGCCGGTGTCGGCCATCTGCCAGTCGGCGCTCGAGGGAGCCGTGCGTGAGGTGAGCGCCCTGCGGGGCTCCGAGGAGGCGCCGACGACGGAGCCGAGCTACGGACCGTTCACCAGGTTCACCCCCCGCGCTCGTCAGGCCGTCGCCTGCGCGCAGGACGTGGCCCGCGGGCGGGGCCACAAGGCCGTCGGCCCCGAGCACCTCCTGTTGGGCGTGTTGGACGAGGGTGGCAACCTGGCCCTCGAGGTGCTGAAGGCCCTCGATGTCGAGCCCGACGACGTGCGGAGCGAGCTGCTGGCCTCGATGGAGGCTCCATCGGAGAAGGCGCGAGGGCGGACGCGGTTCACGCCAACGGCCAAGAAGGCGCTCGAAGCGTCGTTGCGGGAATCGGTCGGGCTCGGGCACAACTACATCGGGTGCGAGCATCTGCTCCTCGGCCTGGTGGCGACCGACGAGGGTCTGGCCGCCAAGGTGCTGCGGCGCATGGGCGTCGAGCTGCGGACGACGCGTCGGACGGTCGTCACCACCCTGGCCGGACACATCCACCGGCGCCGGCACGACTCGACCTCGCCCGCGGCGCCGCCGTCGGTGCTCGATGAGATCCTCCAGCGGCTGGACGAGATCGAGCGCCGTCTCGCCAGCTAGGCTGCTTCCGCCGTAGGTCCCGGTCCGGCCATCCACGGCGTCTTCCTGCCGAGCTCCCCCACGAACGGCCAGTTGGCGTGGCGCGATAAGTTCCGGGCTCTCCAGTCGTCCTACTCACATGTCGACTCAGGTGCTGGCCGCCGTATCATCTACCCCCGTGACCATGCCTTCCCATGCCCTTGCGCCCGAGGACCTCGAGGGCCACCGGCGCGAGCTCACCGCCTACTGCTACCGGATGCTCGGCTCGGGCTTCGACGCCGAGGACGCCGTCCAGGAGACGCTGGTGCGGGCCTGGAGGGCTGGCCAGGGCTTCGAGGGGCGCTCGAGCGTGCGATCGTGGCTGTACCGCATCGCCACCAACGTGTGCCTCGACGCCCTCCGCGGCCGCCAGCGTCGGGCCCGCCCCATGGAGCTCGGACCCTCGCGTCCGCCTGTGGAGTCGTCTCTGGAAGGCGTCCTTTCCGACGGCTCCTGGGTCTCCCCGATCGCCGACGACCGGGTGCTGCCACCGGAGGCCGACCCCGCCGAGCTGGCCGCCGCTCGCGACAGCGTCCGCCTGGCCTTCGTCGCCGCCCTGCAACGCCTACCGGCCCGCCAGCGGGCGGTCCTGATCCTCTGCGAGGTGCTCCGCTGGCAGGCGACCGAGGTCGCCGAGCTGTTGGACACCAGCGTCCCTGCGGTCAACAGCGCCCTCCAGCGGGCCAGGGCCACGCTCGGGTCGGTCGATGCCGAGGTCAGTCCGGCGGCGGTGGAGGACGACCAACGCGAGCTGCTCGCCCGCTACGTGGACGCCTTCGAGCGCTACGACATCGACGCCCTGGTCAGGCTGCTCCGCGACGACGCCGTCCAGTCGATGCCGCCCTATGCGATGTGGCTCCAGGGTGCGGACGACATCGGTCGCTGGATGCTGGGTCTCGGCATCGGCTGCCGGGGCTCCCGGCTCATCCCGACGTCGGCCAACGGCTCCCCTGCGTTCGGGCAGTACAGGCCCGACCCGGCAGGCGGGCACGCCCCGTGGGCCCTCCAGGTCATCGAGATCTCGGGGGATCT